>JAAFHQ010000323.1 GCA_013298445.1 Chitinophagales bacterium
GAAATTCCTGGATTATTTGTAGCATTTCAGGGGGTCATCAAGTATGGTGTTTGTCCGCCAAAGGTGAGGTGCTTAAAGGATTTCCAGTTGCTGGAGAGAATTTTGCTTTTTTTTTAACACAAAAAGTTATACTCACAACCATTGATAATCGGGTGTATGCTTATGCGTTGTAGGGGAGAAGGTGGAATATAAAACGCGAACAACAAAAGAAACTCGTCGACAAAAAATAATACAAACGCTCAACTTTGTTTTAACTTCGGAAGTACAAAACCTAAAAACCATGCAAAAACACATTTTCCTTCCGACCTTCCTCTTGCTCCTCCTAGCCTGTGAGCCACAAAATGCACTTCCCGATGCCGCAAAACTCAAACAAGAAATCGTCGACGCCGAGGCAGCATTCGCCAAAATGGCCGCCGACAAAGGCATTGCCGAGGCTTTTTATACCTTTGCTGCCGAAGACGCCGTGATCAAACGCCAAAACGATACCCTGATCATGGGGCGCGATGGCATTCGCCAATACTACAGTGCGCCTTTTTACCAAAGTGCAAAAGTAGATTGGAAGCCCGACTATGTCAAAGTGTCTTCCCATGGTGATTTGGCTTACACTTATGGAAAGTTTACCTGGACCAGCCAGGACAGTACTGGCAAAGTCAACGAAATCAAGGGTATATTCCATACCGTTTGGCAACGGCAAGCTGATGGGTCCTGGAAATACGTTTGGGATTAGTAGGGCACTAGTAAATTACGTGAAGTGAGGGGAGCAGCAAATAGCCGGAGTTACTACTTTTTCCTAAGGCACTTGTGCTGCTTGGGGCTTGTCTTCTTAAACCTATTGCCCAGGGGATACACCCAACTCCAAAAGCCCCAGCTCCACTTCAAACACATCCAAAACGAAGACGGCCTCTCCAACAGCACCATCGAAGCCATCCATCAGGACCAGCGTGGCTTCATCTGGTTGGGTACCCGCGACGGTCTGAACCGCTACGACGGGCACCAAATGACCGTGTACAAATACATCCCAAAATACCCCTATAGCCTCAGCGACAGTTACGTTACTTGCATTTATGAAGACATACACCATCAGCTTTGGGTGGGCACCCTCAATGGTTTGAATCGTTATGACCCCCAGCTCAATCGTTTTACCCGTTTCCAACACATCAACCAGCAGAAAAACAGCCTTAGCCACAACTATGTGACGGCCATGTTGGAAGACCACAAAGGCAATTTTTGGGTGACCACCCTTGGTGGAGGCGTCAATGCAATGGATCGCAAAACCGGTACTTTCCGCAGCTTCCAACAAAACGATGGCCTAAGCAGCGCCGAAACCTTTTGTGTTTTTGAAGACATCAATGCTAAATTGTGGATAGGAACTGCGAAAGGCCTACACCTTTTTGACCAAGTCACACAACGATTTCGGAACATCCTCCTGCCCCAGAACCTGCGTGGTGGCGCCCAACTAGCCATCCGTAGCATCGCAGGATTAAAAAATGGCCATTTATTGCTAGGCAGCAGCGACAATGGTCTGATAGCGTACGATCCCCGAAGTGGAACCTGTCGACAGTACATTCACAGCGACGCTGATCCCTTTTCAATTAGCAGCAACCTCATTCGCAGTATTTTGCTCAGCAAGAATGGCCAAATCTGGGTCGGCAGCATCAATGGTGGACTGGATCGTTTTGATCCTGCCACTGGCCGCTTCTACAACTACCAAAACGAACCCGACGACCCCCAAAGCCTCTCCCAACGCACTGTATCCGCTCTTTACGAGGATAACCAGGCGAATCTATGGATTGGCACCCACCGCGGCGGACTGAACCTATACATGCCCAAAACCGAAAAATTTGAACTGTACCGCCAGGAGCCTCGCCCGAACAGTTTGAGCTACAATGATGTCAAAACCTTTGCCGAAGACCGCTACGGCTACATCTGGATTGGTACTGATGGGGGAGGATTGAATCGTTTTGAGCGCAAAACCCGCAGTTTTAAACACTACCGCCACCAGGCTTTTGACCCGCGCACCATTGGCTCCAATGAGGTGCTGGACGTATTTGAAGATCGGCAGGGCCAACTCTGGGTAGGCGCCTGGGGGGGAGGATTGTGTTTGTACGAGCGAGGAACTGAGCAATTCACCCGCTTTCAAAACCGCCCGGGAGATTCCAGTAGCATCAGTTCCAATTACATCCAAAAAATCTTTGAAGACCGGAAGGGCAACTTTTGGGTGGCTACCTATTTCGGCGGTTTGAACCTGTTTGATCGACAAAGCCGGACTTTCCGCCGCATCACCCAAAGTGAAAGCGGCAAGACCCAAGTCCTGGGCAACAACATCGTTTCGATCAACGAAGACCTCAGCGGGAACCTCTGGATTGGCACCGACGATGGCGGCCTCAATTGCCTCAACGCCAGTACAGGGGAGTTTAGCCACTATTTTCATCAGGACGAAAAAAAGCCCGACTTGCGGGTTCTTTTTGTGGACAAAAAAGGTCAGCTTTGGCTAGGCCAGGCCGGACTATATCGCTTTGATCCATTGCAAAATCAATTCAAATTATTGACGGAAAAAGCGGGTTTAGCTACAGAGTTCATCAAAGGAATCGCTGAAGACGAGGAGGGCAACTTGTGGGTTTCAACATCCCACGGCCTCACCAAAATTCATCCCCAAACCATGCGCTCCCGCAAATTCAACACCGCTGATGGGCTCCAGGGGCTGGAATTTGAAGCGAATGCGTATTTAAAAACTAAAGACGGGCAATTCTTCTTTGGCGGAGTGAATGGCTTCAATACCTTTTACCCAAAAAACATTGCCACGAATGAATACCTACCCCCGGTATACCTCACCGATTTTCACATTTACAACGAAAAGGTCTGGCCAGGGGATAAAAACTCCCCTTTGCAGCAAGACATCAGTTTGACCGATAAAATAGTGCTCAGCTACAAACAGGCTACTTTTTCCTTCGACTTCGCTGCACTGAACTACACCGCGGCCGAAAACAACCAATATGCCTTCATGCTGGAAAATTGGGACCAGGGCTGGAATGAAGTGGGCACCGAAAAGCGCGCTTCCTACACCAACGTTAGCCCCGGGGAATACACTTTTCGGGTGAAGGCCAGCAACAACGATGGAGTATGGAATGAGACCGGGCGCAGTTTAAAAGTGGTAATTCTGCCTCCTTTCTGGGCCACCTGGTGGTTTCGTACCTTGCTGGTATTGAGCATCGGAGCGGGTTTGTATTGGTTTTACCGTTTCCGTCGGGATCTGGAACTGCAACGCTTGGAAGAGCAAAAACGTGAGGAATTGCACCAATTGCAGTTGCAATTTTTTACCAACATCACCCACGAATTTCGCACCCCTTTGTCGCTGATTTTGGGGCCGATCGAAAAGTTGTTGAAAGAAGAAACCCGGCTGAGTCCACGCAAGGATTACCAGGTGATTCAGCGGAATACCAATCGACTCTTGCATTTGGTCAACGAGCTGATGGACTTTCGCAAATCCGAAGCGGGTATCCTGCGCCTGCATGTGATGGAGGGCAATGTATCCTGGTTTTTGCAGGAGATTGCCGAAGAATTCAGCGCGCTAGCCCAGGAAAAAGGCATCGATTTTGTGGTTAACCAAAGGCCGGCAGGCACCGGGTTTTGGTTTGACCGGCAGATTTTGGAAAAAATCCTCATCAACCTGATCAGCAATGCCTTTAAATACACTCAAGTTGGTGGTCAGATTGTACTGGAAATTGTAGAGAACCTGGACAATTTTAAACCCAACTTTGCCAATGAACTGACCTTAAAAAGTGACTACAAAGCCCAGCGTTACCTCTATTTTCGGGTGCTTGACAATGGCATCGGCATTTCCAAAGAATCGATCGGGCATTTGTTCGAACGTTACTACCGCATTTCGGATGCGCATTTGGGCTCGGGGATTGGTTTGGCTTTTGTCAAAAGTTTGACCGCACTGCACAAAGGTGTGATTCTAGTGTCCAGTGAGCGGCATCAAGGCACAGAAATTGTGATTGGCATTCCTTGCACCCGGGAGGATTATGGCTCAAATGAACTCTGGTTAGATGGCCAGGACAGCCCCGCAACCCTGGAAAGCTTCCAGGCGCAGTACGATTACTTCATGCCTTTGGGAGAGGAAAAACCAGAACTGGATGGTGAAAATCCTATCCTGTCATCCCCCAGTTTTCACATTTTGGTGGTAGATGACAATGAAGAATTGCGCACTTTTTTGCGGGAAATTTTGACTAGCCGCTACCAGGTTTCAGAAGCCAAGGACGGTCAGGAAGCCTACGAAAAAGCACTTTCCGAGCAACCAGATCTCATCATCAGCGACATCATGATGCCCGTGATGGATGGCATTGAGTTTTGTAAAAAAGTGAAGGCCGATCCGCAACTCGCCCACATTCCCTTTGTGTTGTTGACCGCGAAAGAGGCGTTGGAATCTAAAATTGAAGGCACCAGCTCCGGGGCAGATTATTACTTCGCCAAACCGATCAGCATCGAATTGTTGGAGCTGAATATCAAAAATATCTTTGCCCAAAAACAAAAACTAGTCGAGCGCTACATACAGGATCACCACGCCGAAGTGAAGGATCAGGTACACTCCAGCAAAGACAAACAATTCCTCGAGGCCCTCATCGCCCTGATCGAAAACAACCTGCTCAATCCCGAACTGAACAGCGACTACCTCTGCACCCAAATGGGCATGAGCCGCACCAAACTGTACAACAAACTCAAGGGCATGACCAATCAGTCGATCAATGACTTTGTACGCAGCGTACGTTTGAAAAACGCGGTGAAACTGATGGTAAATCAGGATGTTTCCCTGGCCGAAGTGATGTACAACGTGGGTATTCAAACGCAGTCGTATTTTACCAAGGCGTTTAAGGCGGAGTATGGCAAGACGCCGTCGCAGTTTTTGAAGGAATTGCAGGGACGGGGTTGAGGAGGATTTGAGTATTCAATGCATTTTCGGGAAAGGGAAATATGGATCATTCCAAATTTTTGCCTCAATCCCAAACGCGACACAATTATTAAACACAAAGGAAAAAAATGAGGACCCAAAGGACCCAAAGACGCGACTTTTAAAAGCAATATACTCAAATCTATTTTTGACTAAAAGCTTCGTCAACATCCAGTCTTTGTGTACTTTGAGTTCTATTTTTTCCTTTGTGGTTAAAAATTTTGATGGCCTATGTTTTTATGAAAAAATGCTGGATAAAGAAATGAGAATTGTACTAACCATTGTATTGAGTGTAGTCCTTTTTTCAAGCTTTGCGCAAAGTTTAAAAAAAGAAAGAATCCAAAAACTGGCAGACGAATACTTTGTAGAGGGACTTACCACGCTTAAGGATTTTTTGAGCCTTCCCAATTTTGGCCGCATACCTGCCCACATTGATCAAAATCTGGCCTGGTGTGAGCGAGAATGCCAATCATTGGGGTTCAAAACTACCGTACTTGTTTCCGACGGAGTTAAACATTTGCTGGCAGAAAAAACCTTCAACCAAGCGGCACCCACGGTGCTGGTTTACCTGCAAATCGATGGTCAGCCTGTGGATTCTGCGGAATGGCTGCAGGCCAGTCCCTATCTTGCTGTACTCAAAGAATGCAAGAAGGCAGATTGTCAGGAAATAGCTTGGAACAAACTACAACAGCACTGGGACCCAAACTGGAAGCTCTTCGCCCGATCAGCTTCGGATTCAAAGGGACCGGCAATTGCGTTTTTGCATGCCCTGAAGATTCTTCAACGGGAAAAAATTCAACCCGCTTACAACATAAAAATGATCATGGATTTTCAGGAAGAGCTGGGTTCGCCAAGCCTTCCGGCGCTGGTAGAAGCAAAACGTGATCAATTTGCAGCCAAGGTAATGCTGATCATGGATGGCACTCGCCCGCCTGGCAATGTGCCCAACCTAACCTTTGGTGCAAGAGGAATCGCTACCTTAAAACTTACCGTTTTTGGCCCACGAACTGACTTGCACAGCGGGCAGTATGGCAATTTTGCCCCCAACCCCGTCTTTGCCCTTTCACGCCTCCTGGCGAGCATGAAGGATGAAAATGGCCGGGTTTTGATTCCGGGATTTTACGATGGAATAAACCTCAGTAAAGCGCAAAAGGAACTCCTCAATCAGTTCTCGGAAGACAAGGCTGAATTGTTGGAAACCCTGGGAATTGCCCAGCCCGAAATGGTTGGTGATACTTACCAAGAAGCCTTGCAATATCCCTCCTTGAATGTCAGAGGCTTGCAAGCTGCCGACGTGGGTGATCAGGTTCGAACGGTGATTCCAGCTACCGCTTTGGCGGAAATTGACCTGCGACTGGTTCCTGAAACACCTGCCGAGCGGCAAATTCAATTGCTGAAAAAACACATTGAAGCGCAGGGTTTTACCATCCTCGATTCTTTACCCACTGATGCCCAACGCAAACAATTTCCCAAATTGGTGCAATTGGAGTCGAGGATTGGATCAAAACCTTTTAAAACTCCATTGGATTCTCCGATCGGGATTTGGTTAGGCCTGGCAATGGATAGGGCCTTAGGGGCAGGTACCTACGTCAGGCTCCAAGCCACCGGAGGTTCTCAACCCATTGAACCCTTTATTTCTACGCTGGGATTACCCGCTGTCTCCGTAAGAATCCCCAATCCGGACAGCAATATCCATGCGCCCAACGAGAACCTGAGACTTGGAAATTTTCATGAAGGTTTAAAAATGTGCCTTGGCATTTTAACCCAGCAATTATGAGTGATCAACAAGCGCTAATCACCTCAATTGCCCTGGTTTCGCTCACCCTCGCTTTTGTGTTTTTGATTGGGAATGTCAAATCCAGATGGGTCAAAGTACTGCTTGATTGGTTTCCGGCGATCTTGTTTGCTTATGTCATCCCGGCGGCATTTACTCAT
>JAAFHQ010000324.1 GCA_013298445.1 Chitinophagales bacterium
AAAATTATTGGGGAAACTGTACGGGAAAACTTCTTTGGTGAGCCCGCCTCCAATCTGACTCAGCTTTCTGAAGGCCAGATGAAAGGTATGTTCGCCAACGGTCGGGCCGGAGTAGACCTCCTGCTGGACAACCGCAATACCTTGACTTTTAGTGGCTCTTATGTACGGGGGAAATTCAGCCCCACTGACGCCATCACCAATACCACCGACTTCTTGTATCCCGGCAACACGGTAACCAGCGAATATGTACGCAGCTCTGAGCAAGACCGCAACTTCCGCAACTTTGGGGTGACCACCCAGTTCAAACACCTCTTCCCCAAAAAAGGTGCAGAATGGACGGCGGACTTTAACTTCAACAAAGTGCGTTTTGAAGGGGGCAGCTCTTACCTGACCCAATACGATTCCGGACTCAGCAGCCGGGAAATGCAGGAAAGTTTGGGAGAGGGCAGTTTCATGACCATCCAGACCGACTTTGTGAACCCGCTCAAAAAAGATTTCAAACTCGAAGGTGGCCTCAAAGCGGTAATGCGCAACAACCGCAACGACAACATGAACTCTGTGTTTGATGCCGATCTCAACGCCTGGCGGGCCGTTCCACAATTGTCCGACCACTTCAAGTTCGACGACGATGTATACGCTGGTTACTTGCAGCTGAGCAAGACAAGCAAAAACTGGGGTTTCCAGGTGGGCTTGCGCGCTGAGAGCAGCCTTTACCGGGGTGCTTTGACCGACCGCGACTCTTCGTTTAGCATTGCTTACCCGATCAGTTTGTTCCCGAGTGCGTTTGTGACGCGGAAATTGAACGATCAGGATCAAATTCAGTTGGCGTATACCCGCCGGGTCAATCGGCCGAATTTTTTCCAGACGATGCCATTTACCGATTTCTCCGATTCACTCAACCTGCGTCGGGGTAGTCCTACTTTGCTTCCTGAGTTTACCAACTCTCTGGAATTGTCGTACCAGAACATTTTTGCCAAAAACCACAACTTGCTCATCTCGTTGTACTACAAGCAGGCGAGCAACTTGATCGCTTCCTACCAGTTTACGGAATACAATGACGTATTGAAAAAAGAGGTGGTGATCACCAGTTTTGCCAACAGCAACAATGCCTCGGCTACCGGTGCTGAATTTACTTTGAAAAACAGCTTCTTCGGCTGGCTGGATTTAACTTCCAACCTGAACCTTTTTATGGCTACGGTGGATGCCAGTAACGTGGAAAGCGGCCTGAAAGTGAACCGCACCAGCGGCTTCTTTAAGGAGATTGTGCAGATCAAATTGCCAAAAGGTTTTGCACTCCAGATCAACGGGGAATACCGCTCGCGGGCTTCCTTTACGCCAGCAACCAACACCGACCCCTTCCAGGGTGGTGGCCCTCCTGCTCAAAACACGGCTCAAGGTTACACCAAAAGTTACTGGTTCTTGGATGCTTCTATCCGCAAGGACATCATGAAAAATCAAGGGACTTTGACCCTGAGTGCATCCGATATTTTCAAGACCCGCAAGTTTGGTTCCTACACCGTAACCGACTTCTTTACGCAGGAAACCTCGCGGATCATGAACCCGCAGCTGCTCCGCCTGAACTTTTCCTACCGTTTTGGGAAAATGGACATGTCCCTCTTCAACCGGAAAAACAACCGGACGAACATGCAGGGTGGGGATATGATGCAGAATTAATTGAATTTGGTTAATTGATTGATAATTTACATCAGATCAAGGCGGCGTGTACCGGAGTTGGATATCCGGACACGCCGCTTTTTGTTTATTTGAAAAAATTCTAGTCCATTTCACAGGTCAATCCGCTCAATTTGCCCTGGTCAAAGCCCTGCAAAAATGCCTTGCAATTGCTCAGCTCATTCTCCATTTTTGCACTGATAAACAAATGTCCCCCTTGACTCCAAGCCTCAAAAAATTGTATCTTGTTCCAAAATCTTCCAATATGTCTGTTCAGATACAGCGGCGATTGTTCACCGTAAGCGAGTACAACAAGATGGCTGAAGCAGGAATACTGCCTGAGCGTGGGGTGGAGTTGATCAACGGAGAAATCTTCAACATGAGCCCAATTGGAATAAGGCATAACTCCATGGTGAGCAAATTGACTCACTTTTTAGTAGCACAGGTAGGCCAAAATGCACTGGTATTCCCCCAATGCGCTTTCATGGCGAGTGAGTTTACACAACCTGAACCAGACCTTGCTTTGGCCAAATTCAGATCAGACTACTATGTCAATGCGATGCTTCGTAGTACGGATTTATTTCTCCTGATCGAAGTGTCTGATACCACTTTTAACTACGACAACAAGGTAAAACGGGAACTTTATGCTGCCGTAGGGGTATCTGAATATTGGGTAGTTGATTTGAACAAACAAAAAGTCCATGCCTACTGGGATAGTCAGGAAGGCAGCTACCAAAACAGCAAAGTGTATAAAAAAGGAGATGCCTTGTGCGCCCAGCACTTGGATTTAACTTTGGAAATGGATTGGCTTTGGACCTGGTAAACTTATTTGAAAAAGTAAGTTAGTCCAATCCCTAATACTCCACTCGTAGAAAAGTTGCCAGAAATGGAAGAGGCTGAATTATTGTCCGATTTGGGCTCTACCTGTAAGCTAAACCCTCCGAAATACCCTCCCAAACCAAAACGTGGGCTCAGAAAATAGATCAAACCTGGACTAAGTTTAAGCGCATAATACTGTCGTTTGGTGGAGATGTTTAGCTCTGCTTTACCGGTGATTTGTTGGGTATAATCATTGTTTTGAAAAGTGGCGACCACATTCCCAGACAATACCAGTGCCAATCTTTCTTTTAGACTGATGTACCGATTGAGCCCTATGGATAGATCGGTACTAGTATACTCGTTTTTTGTTGCGGCTTGCTCACTGATGAACAAGGGTTGACCATTTGGTTGGGAATCTACGGAAGTATAGATGAGACTGAAGCCCTCATCTTTGTAGGAGTAAAGGTTGGCTCCTAAGGTATAAGCCATCTTGTCGGTGAAGAAGCGCCCTCCACCAATGTTAATGCCCATGTTGTTGGAACTGGTTTTTGTGCCTGTGATGCTCCGATCACTTGCATTGTAAAATGATAGGCTTCCATTCAGAAAGCCTTGCCCTTTGCTCAATTGCCCAAAGAGCGGCTGGTAGAAACTGCTTGAACCAATCAGGCAGAGGATAAGTATGGTATTTTTCATGGTCGATTAATTTTGGGTGGATGATTATTTAGAGGTTGCTGGGTGGAGTAAATAATACCGTAGGCTAAATATCGGGATGGCACGAAGTTCCAGTTTTTTAGAACGGGTCGTAAAATCTTGATTGCCAAGATTGAAACGGGTAGACGAATAAGAAAACTCTCCCAATCCAGCCTCAAATGCAAAGCGCCTGCTAAAGAAATAACTGATCGCAGGGCTGAGTTGAACCTGAATGGAAGGATTGGTTTCAATGTTCTCGGCAAAATTGAATCTGCCAGTCACCTGAGCGTGTACGATGCCATAAAAGCCAGATTTTAAATCAATATAATGCCGGATAAATGGCCCTATTCCGAGCTGGTAAAAATTGTATTTGATTGGAAAACGTCTATACTGAAAAGGCAAACTTAAGCCCATACTCCATCGAGGGGAAAGCATTATCCCTATTTCGGGCTGAAGGGTTGTAGAGAAATAACTCTGACTTTTTTGTTGTTGAGTTTCAAAGGAAAACTGGCCACCGAGATGGAATTGACCTGATTGGACTTGGGCCAAAAGCTTAGTGGATAAACAAAACCAAATAAGCAGAAGGGGGACAATACGCCAGGGTGGAGCTTTGTATCCAGCCCTCCAATACAGTGTTGAAATGGGAATCATGGTTTGAGCTTGAAAGGTGTAACGTATAAAGCAAAATTACTTTCTTTCAAGACGCCGCTAGCAATACAATTGCGGCTTACCGAAATGCTAATATTTTGTTAAAACCATGACCCGCCATCCTTTCTGTTATAACTCACTCAAACGAATAAGTTTCCTTGATGCCCGCCAAGGCCAGTTCCGCCTTCGACAATTCCGCATCGAAACAGGGCCGGTTCACTACCGCACCCTCAGGCAAGTTTTGATAATAAACGATCGCATCCGCTAAATTGCCAATAAAGGATTTGAAGTAGTTTCTAACTTTTCTATCCTCCAGCTCAGCGTATTTGCTGATCAATTGTTCCTTTAAATAATTGAGGTACAATTTCATTTCCGCCATAAACATATGGGGGCGACTTGGATTGTTTACCAGATCAACCCGACCATAAATGTGGTCTATCATGGTTTTTAAGGAGACAATCTTCGAAAAATTTACAATATTGGGCCCAGGGCAAATGTTCACCGCTGGGTGTTTTTCCAGAAAGGTAACCCCGTGCGCTAGGGCAGCAGAATTGCTCAATCCGATGCACAAACATTCTTTTTCCAGAACTTCCGTTTGTTTCTTCTCAAATTCAGCTTCGGGCAACTCCATGGTTTTTAACTGCTTCAGTTTTAAATTCTGGTATTTGCGCGATGCCGTACAAATGGGCTCTTTGGTGAACTCGGTATTAAAACGCAACAATTTTTCAGGACAAGGGCTTCCTGGTTTGCCATTGACAATCCGCTGTTGCTTCTCGATGTCTGCCGTGGTACCCCTCAAATAATGAAACCGCACGCCCAAGGGGGAACTATTGCTCAAAACCAAATCTTGCTCCTTGGCCTTACTCAACAAGTTGAGCGTATGTTCATCCACGGTCGTTGCTTCAGGAACCAGTAAAAATGGAGTTCCCCAGCCCGTGCTGGCCACGCCATAATGGGTGCGTAAAAAAGCATCTTCACGAAAGGTGCCAATCCCGCCCTGAACTGTGATGTCTACCGCCGGACTTTGACTGAGTTCCCTACCCAGTTTTTGATGGATGGCTGTTTTGTAGAGCTCAAAAATGCCATCGGTCAATTCCTGGCTTTTTGATTTGAATTCCTCCAGGATTGGTCCCAGTAAAAAACCATCGCTGGCAAAAGCATGGCCCCCGCAGTTCAGGCCCGATTCAATTCTAAATTCACTCACCCAAATCCCTTTTTTGGCTAAAAACTTGCCTTGAATCAAAGCTGAGCGGTAATCACTTACTTTGATTACTATTTTTTTGCGGAACTGGAGGTTTTCATCTGGATCAAAAGCATCAACCTGTTCCAGGTAGGTGTACAGCCGGGGGTTCATTCCTGCCGAAAAAACAATCGCAGAATCATCGAGGTTGCTGTTGATGTAGCCACGCAAGGCGGTCACTGCATCTGATCCATTGGGGATGATGTTACCTTGTTTGTCCCACTTGTCACCGTCAACCTTGGTCATGATATTGACCAGAATACTTCCGGCTACCAATTGTGTCCTCAGATGGTTCTGAATAGCCAAACGCTCCTCTTCATCCGTACATGTTGCCATGTTCTGATAGCTTTTTTTTAATGGACTATCGTCAGGAAGCATTTCAAAGTATTGCACAATTTCATTGCCTTCCACAAACGCTTCTGCCCGCATTTTCTGCATTTGCTCCTGCACAATGGCATTCATCAGATCCAAATAAGCCGTAATTCTTTTGGCGCGGTAGTCTGATTCCTTGGTGGTAATGTGCTCATAATGCCTACCTGTATGGCGACAATAATACTCGCGCATCGTTTCGGTCAGGTGGTCCTCCATGATGGAAACAACCGATGAAATGCCAAAACGAGCTACCTTGATCGGGGAGTCAATCGTATAAGAAAGCCCCATTACAGGGATATGGAATGTATGCGCTGTTCGTTGATTCATTGTGCGTTTTTAAGCTGCAATCTGGCTATTCTAGGGTGTAGGCGTACCATAACTAGGAAGAGGAAGAGGAAAAGGCAATGATACAATTTAAAAGAATGCAATTGTCAAAGGTAAGCTTTTAACTGATGCCTGAAAGTGACTTTTTTCAACGTGCCTGAGGAGAGCATTGATGCTTTATAAAAAGGTATAGTCGGTATAGCCCCGTTCATCCCCCCCATAAAAACTACTCCGATCCGGCACCGCCAATTCCGCCTCCTGCGCAAAACGCTCCACCAAATCCGGATTGGCAATAAACAACTGCCCAAAAGCAATCAAATCCGCCTGACCCGATTCGATCAGGAAATTCCCTCTGGACTGATTGATGCCTCCATTGGTGATCAAAGTTCCATTGTATAGAGGCCGAAAATGCCCGGATACATCGTATATAAAATTAGGATTAGGATGCTCCTTGACAAAAGCTTCCATCAACGACAAATAAGCCAGATTGAGGGTATTTAGTTTATCAACCAAATGACCATATAGGGCTGGTGGGTTGGAATCCAACACGCTATTGTACACATTGCTGGGCGCGATCCGAATGCCTACGCGATGGGAGTCCCATACGCTACACAGGGCATCCAACACTTCCAGCACAAAGCGCGCCCGGTTTTCAATGCTGCCGCCGTATTCATCCTGGCGTTGGTTGGCCGCATCGCTCAGGAATTGATTGGGCAGGTAACCAAAGGCAGCGTGTAGTTCAACTCCATCAAAACCCGCTATTTTAGCCTGCTCGGCAGCCTGACGGTACTCTTCGACGATGGTCTGAATTTCGGCGATGCTCAATTCCCTCGGGGTAACATATTCCTTAAACCCATCGGCGGTGAAAGCTTTGCCTTCAGCTTTGATAGGAGAGGGGGCAACGGGTTGCTCACCGCCGATGTTGTCGGGGTGGGCCACTCGGCCGGCGTGCCAGAGTTGCAGGAAAATTTTGCCACCTTGTTCGTGTACAGCTGCGGTTACTTGCTTCCAGCCTTCGGCCTGTGCTGCTGAAAAAATTCCAGGAGTAAAAGGGCCACCCATGCCGTAGCTGTTGATGTTGGTGGATTCGG
>JAAFHQ010000325.1 GCA_013298445.1 Chitinophagales bacterium
AAGACCAATGGTATGTTTCAATCCAGGATGTACAAAACAGGGCTTTGGGCCCTGGGCTTAACTTTGCTGAGCTTCAGCTATGGCAGCGACCCAAAATATGTAGAAGAAATCAAAAACTGGCAAAAAGAGCGCATCGAATCTTTGAAAAAAGAAGATGGCTGGTTGAATTTGGCAGGTTTATTCTGGTTAAGGCCAGGTGGCAATACCTTCGGTGCCGATGCTAGCAACCAACTCGTTTTTCCCAAAGGCAAAAGCGCCGCCAATCTCGGGCGTTTGATTTTGGAAAATGGCGAAGTTTGGGTAGAAAGTAACCCAGCAGCTGAATTATGGCAGGGAGAAAACCGGGTGGAAAAGTTGAAAATATTCAGCAATGGAACTAAACCCTTGGTATTGCGCCATGGCTCGTTGCGTTGGTTTGTGATCAAACGGGGTGAAAAATACGGCATCCGCCTGCGCGACCTGGAGCATCCCAACCTGAGTAATTTCAGCGGCATCGAATCCTACTCCATTGACGCCAAATGGAGGGTCGAAGCCAAATTGGAAAAATTCCCGGAAGAAAAAAAGATCGCCATTACCGATGTATTGGGGCAAACCAGTATGCAGCCCTCCTCCGGGGCACTGGTCTTTACGCTCAAAGGGAAAACCTATCGCTTGGATCCCATTGACGAGGGCGATCAATTTTTCATCCTGTTTGGCGACAAAACCAATACAAAGCATACCTATCAATCCGGGCGCTTTTTATACGCCAAAAAACCAGTGGCGGGTAGCAATACTGTCATTTTGGATTTTAATAAAGCTTACAATCCACCTTGCGCTTTTACTGAATTTGCCACTTGCCCACTGCCTCCTACACAGAATGTGCTGAACGTGGCCATACAGGCGGGAGAAAAAAGGTATGGCGAGGGGCATCATTAGGGGCGACAAAAAAATAAGTGATCATTTTGCCCCACTACTTAGTATTAGGCCCGGGAACGGAAATGAGAAGGCAATACCCCAAAACGTTGTTTGAACTGACGCGAAAAATATTTCTCGTCTCGATACCCCACTTTGCTGGCCATTTCTTTCACGCTATAGCCCCCTGGGTCGGCTTGAAAAAGCTCCATGGCTTTGATCAGTCGCACTTCGTTGATGTATTCATTGGGGGTGAGTCCTAAAACCCTGCCCATTTCGTTGTAAAAAACCGAGCGGGACATAAAAACCGCTTTAGCCAGGTCGTTCACCGAAAAATCGAGGTTGTCCAGCTGAGCTAAAACCGTTTTTTCCAATAATTCCAGCCATTGTTTTTCAGCAGCAGACAGGGGTTCCTCTGTTTTGATGGGCTCCACGGTAGAAGTTGTAAGTAGGGTTTGATCTTCGCGAGGGTGGGCCAAACTGCGCCGAAGGTCTTGGCGTTGCAGCAGGTTTTGAATCCTGGTCAACAATTCGATTTCTACAAAGGGTTTCACCAGGTAATCGTCTACCCCGATGCGCAAGGCCCGCAGTTTATCCCCCAAATCAGCTCGGGCCGTCAGCATGATCACTGGAATTTGGGCCAAGGCGCCTTCTTTCAACCATTCCAGCAACTGAAATCCATCCATCACTGGCATCATGATGTCGGATATGATCAAGTCGGGGGTATTGTTGTTGAGGTATTCACAGGCTTCCCGGCCGTTGGAAAGCGCGGTAATTTGATAGTCCAGGCTTAATATTTGAGTCAGGTATTGGCGCAAATCAGCATTGTCTTCTACCAACAACAATTGGGCTTTTCCTGTCGAACGAATTGTTGTTGCACTGGGTTTTTCTATTGGTATAGGTGAATTGTGGGTTTCCAATGATTCTGGCACTACGGTTCCATCCGATAATTCCTTTTTTGGGAAACGGAGAATAAAGGTGCTTCCCTTCCCCCAAACACTATTCACTTCCAAAGTGCCGCCCATTGCTTTACTCGACTCCCGGGCCAAAGCCAGCCCAATACCGGTGCCTCCTTCGTAGGCGTTTTCCTGATGCTGCGTTTGGAAATAGCGGTCAAAAACAAAAGGCAAATCGTCGGGATGGATGCCCCGGCCACTGTCTTCCACTTCCAATTGTACACTAGAGGCCAAATCTTTGACCCAGACCCTAATGTGTCCACCTGATTCGGTAAATTTCAGGGCATTGGACAAGAGGTTATTGAGGATCATTTTGAACAACCTTTGATCCAATTGAATCACCAAGGTTGGGTCGGCTTGATAATTGAGGGTCAATTCAATGCCTTTGTTGGTAGCCACCACCTCAAAAGGGGCCAATAAAAAATGGATTTTCTGTTGCAATAAAACCGGGGCTTCGTGGGTCGTCAATTTACCTGCTTCCAGCTGGCTCAAGTCCAACAAGTCATTCACCATTTGTTGCAAACCTTCCGTGTGATTTTTGGCCAGGTACAATAAACCAGCGTCCTGCGGGCTGAGCTGATTTTGC
The DNA here is from genome assembly GCA_013298445.1 of Chitinophagales bacterium. Classification (GTDB taxonomy): domain Bacteria; phylum Bacteroidota; class Bacteroidia; order Chitinophagales; family Saprospiraceae; genus Haliscomenobacter. The sequence continues at coordinate 2,434 of JAAFHQ010000325.1, forward strand.
TCCAAATAGGTTTGGATTGGGCCTAAAATTAGGGTAATTGGGGTGCGCAATTCGTGGGTCACGTTGGCAAAAAAACGAGATTTTGCTGCATCCAATTTGATCAATGCAGTAGCTTGTTCTTCGATGATGGCCTTGTCCTGAAGAATTTTTTCGGTTTGGATGGCGACTTCTTTTTCCAGTTCAATTTTTCGACGCTGCAGCCACTGGTTGCGGTAACGGAAAAAGGTTACGATTGCCGCCATGATCAAAAAGCCCGTTGCAAACAAAAACCAAACTCGGAAATAAAATGGCCGTAGCACCTGGATGGGAATGACCAACTGTTGCTGGGAATACACCCCCTTCTCCGTCTTCGCCCGAATCGTCAACTTAAACTGCCCATAAGGCAAACCAGCCAACTGTAATATACCACCTGGGCAAGAGGCCCAACGATCTCCCAATCTGTCAATCTTGTATTCATAAAACGTCTGATCAGGGCTATGATAGTCCAATAAGGCAAAGTGAAGCGTAAGATAAAGATCACTGGGTTCAAAAATGATCTTCTTGTGCTGGAGGTATTCGGGTTCTACATCTTCCAGGTTTTTGGTCTTTTGGGAAAACAACTGAGCCTGGGTCAGCATCAAGGGAATATTCGGGGAGCGATCAAAATCTTGGTGAAAATCCCGTGGATTAAAAATGGTGATCCCATTTAAACTTCCGAAATAGATGGTTCCGTCTTTTGCTTGATGATGTGAAACCCGGTTGAATTCATGGTGCGAAAGGCCGTCCTGTGGTAAAAAAATCCTGGTTCTACCCGACCTTTTTTGAAACTGCACGATGCCTCGGTCACTACTCAACCACAAAAAACCATAGGGGTCTGCGTAGACACTGTAGATGTTGTGGTTGGACAATCCATCCTCTTCCGTAAACAGGCGTTTGGTGTTCCGTTCTGGATTCCACTTCAACAAACCATCCGCAGTTGCAATCCACCAATTGCCCTCCGCGTCCTGGTGGTATTGTCGCAGATTGTCTGCGGGTAAAAAGTATTGCCCTTTTCCCCCCGTCCAATACCTGGCAACTACTCCTTTTTGAGGGTCAAATCTCAACAGCCCTTGCTCTGTCAATAACCAAAGTTGCCCCCCAGCGGCCTGCTTTATGCTATGGATAATGGCATTGTCGAGTATAGATTGCCCTTTTTTATTCTGGACAAAGTTGATTTTCTTTTGTTCAAAATCAAAAAATGCCAGTCCATTGCTGCAGCCCAACCATAGGCCTTTCTTTTGGGAAAAAATGGACCAAATGACACACAAATCTCGGTTGGTAAAAAAAGTCTGAACGTTTTTTGTTCCTGGATCATAAACGTGTAGCTTAGAATCGCCCGTCCAAACTCGCTTCTGGTCATCCATTCCGATTCCAAAAAAATCCATTTGGCTTTGGTGGATTTGTTCAACGCTGCCGTTTTTTAGGGCCAGGATAGACTTTCCCGCATTAACGTATAAGGTCTGCCGCAAACCATCTTCAACAATTCCTCGGGTCGGCAGGATTGGTTCATTTTTTGCCTGATCACTGTTCAGCAGGGTTTTGAAACGGATCGGATTCAGGCTTACTTTATACAATCCATCAATGGAACTGAGCCATGCAATTCCTTGTAGGTCTACAAAAATGCTGTATATGAGGTGAGGCAGTTTTTTGGTGTTCTGACGATCAAAATTGAGCAGCAGGCCTTTATCCGGGTGAAAATAACTCAAGCCTCCAGCATGCATCAACCAAAAATTCCCCGTGTAGGCATCGTAGCCCAAGGGCAAGGAATATATTCGCTCTTTTTTGGGGTCAAAATGGGGAATGTCCTGCTTGAACAAGGTTTCGCTCAATTGACCATTCACATCAATAGCACCCAATTTACTCAGGGTATGATAGATAAAACTCCCACGATTGCTCAAATAAGCCTTCTGAAAATCTGGGATGCGGTGAGTAGCCACTGCTTTACCCTGTGCATTTATCAAGCGACAAACAGTATATAGCCCTTTGGTATCACCATGAAGCTCCAACCAGGTCAAATTCCGGGTGGTATCCACAAAATAAATCCCGAAGGTGGTGTCTTGAAGCTGGTATTTTGGCTTTAGTTTTTGCCCGGCACGATACTGAAAAAGATTCCCTTTGCCATCTGTAATCCAGTAGGATTCATTTTTTCCTAACTCAATGTCCCGAATGTCATCCGGGCACGAAGGGCCAAATTTCTCCTCAGGAGTGCGGACCTGATTCGTTAATGTATTAAAAAGTGTGTACCTCGTAGGGCCATTTGCAGCATGAATACTGATCCAGAGGTCGTGGTCAGCATCCTCAAATCGAATTATATTTTTGCTAAAATCAGGGTTGAATCCTTTGTTTAAAACGAGTTGAAAATTTCGCCCATCAAAACGGCACAATCCATTTTCGGTCAATAACCACAATAAGCCCCTCCGATCCTGAAAACACTGATAAACATGGTTACTGGGCAAACCCTGCTCGGTGGTATACAGATTCACTTCCGCACTGTACCTGGATTGGGCACCAATGGAGTTGAACAGGAGGGTAAATCCAAGGAGCAGGAGTATGTAATAATTCAGGCGCATCGAATACTTCGTTAGCTACAAGGGGCGAACCCTTATAATCGAATCTTTTAATAAGCTTATTTTCAGGCTAAAATGTGAATTGTAGGCTATTAATTAATCATCAAGGCAGTAGCAAAAGTAATAAACGAAACTAGTGTCACCTAAAAATTATGCAACTTTTATGTCGATCACCTGGGCTGCACTTCAACGTGATTGGTAAAAAAACAAGAGGGACACACTGTTTCGTGTAATCCCTCTGGTCTAAAATAAACTCCCTCTAAAAATAGCTGTTTGGTCAAAAAAAGATCAAAGCTGGGCTTTTTTCCAAGTGATTGACCTTACTATGCTAGATGGCACAAAAGTAAGCCCTCAGGAATAAACCCAACCTAAAGACTAGATAGACAGATGTCCCAAAGGGTAGAAAAACGTCCTAAATGTAAATCTTTAGTCGACTCATAAAAAAATCGGTCAAAACGCTTGCGCATACCAACTAGTATGTATACATTTGCAGTATGAATGCAACGGATACTCGCGAACGGATTTTGGGACGTATGTTTCAGGACATCCACAAAAATGGATTCCAGGGCTTGCGCGCCGATCGGGTGATCGCCGACATGGGGATTACCAAGGGGGCATTGTACCACTATTTTCCGAGTAAAGATGCCATTGGTTTGGCCGTGATTGCAGAAATCATCGAACCTTCTTATTTGGCCTTCTTTCGTAGTTTGGAACAAGCCAAGGGGCACCCGATTGATCTGCTTAAAGATCATTTGCAAGAACTGGCAGACAAAGCCAGTCCTGACGACATTTATCTCGGCTGCCCGCTGAACAACCTCGTACAGGAAATGTCGCCGCTAAACGAAGACTTCCGCCAACGGCTGAAAGTAGTGATGGATGGCATGATCCATTATTCGACACGCGCCTTGGAAAGGGGTGTCGCTCAGGGTCAAGTCAAAGCGGATACCGATTGTGCCGCCGTTGCTTCCTTTATGGTGGCAGGGATGGAAGGTGCGTATGGGGTAGCAAAAGTGCAGAAGAGCCTGAGCAGTTTTCACCGCAACATTCAGCAACTGCTGAATTACCTGGAATTGTTTCGGATGTAGAGATGCACGGCCGTGCGTCTCTTGTATCAAAATTGAGACGCACAGCCGTGCGTCTCTACACGAATACGGCAACAAAAGTTGCCTTTTTTTAGATCATCATACATACCAACCAGTATGTATGATTCAATAAATTTTTCAACACAAAACCATTAAGACATGTACGTTATTCTTGGAGGAACCGGAAACACCGGCAAACAAATTGCCGAAACCCTATTGGCTGCAGGCAAAGCAGTGACGATTGTGAGTCGCGATGCCGCCAAAGCGCAAGACTTAGCAGCCAAAGGGGCCAAAGTGGCCATTGGTGATTTGCACGATAGTGATTTTTTAACCCAAACTTTCCGTGGGGCAACGGCAGTGTATAGCCTGGTGCCACCAAAATGGGATTTGCTGGACTGGCGGGCTTTCCAAACCCAGATTGCGACTTCCATTACACTAGCCGTACACAGTGCCAAAGTGCCTTACGTAGTCAATTTGAGTTCAATGGGTGCACACCTACCCGAAGGAGCTGGTCCGGTGAGTGGCTTGTATTACCTGGAACAAATGCTCAATAATGTGCCTGGTTTGAACGTCCTGCACCTGCGTCCAGGGTATTTTTACCAGAACCTTTACGGTTTTTTGGACATGATCAAACACATGGGGGTGTTAGCACAACCACTGGCTGCTGATCATGCTTTCACGATGGTACACACCAGTGACATTGCGAATGTGGCTGCGCAACGGCTTCTCACCTTGGATTT
>JAAFHQ010000326.1 GCA_013298445.1 Chitinophagales bacterium
TTGGAACACGGCATCAAAACCAAAATCAACGCGGTGGTGATGGATGGCAAAAATACCGACGACCTGATCCCCATGGCCGAACTCACCAAGGATTACCCCGTGAGTGTACGCTTCATCGAAGAAATGCCGTTTAACGGAGAAGGGAGCCACTATCAGGTGCTGGAATGGAACCATCGCCGGATTTTGGAGCACCTGCGTGGCGCCTTTCCGAATTTGGAAAAATTGCCCGATCCACCCAACTCGACCTCCAGCAATTATCAGGTTCCCGGCTTCAAAGGCGACATTGGCATCATAGCCGCCTACAGTCGCACCTTTTGTGGCACCTGCAACCGCATTCGGGTGACGCCACAGGGTGGTTTGAAGACCTGTTTGTACGACACGGGCGTGTTCAATGTCCGCGATTTGATGCGCGAAGGGGCCACCGACGCCCAAATCCGCGATACTTTTTTAGTTGCTTTAGGGAACCGGGCCAAAGATGGTTGGGAAGCTGAAAAAAATCGTAATTTTGGCCTGCCTGTTTCGGAGTCGATGTCGACGATTGGCGGGTGATGGGCTAATACCAAGAAAAATATTTGAGCACTAGGCGCAAGTTCAAACGTAGCGCTTAAGAACCCCCGCCCCCTAAAGGCAGGGTAGATTGGTTCTGATTTTTATTCGTTGAAGCAGCTTCGCTGCTTGTTTTTAATAACTGCGACGACGCGACGGCGCGACGAAAAGTGTGCTTCGCACCCTTTTTCGTCGTCTTACGTCGCGCATTTGGCGCAGCCAAATGAATCGTCGCGCCGTCGCGTCGTCGCGGTTATTAAAAACGATTGGGCGCAGCCCAATCCAAAATGGTTTAAAAATAGACCCAATCTACCCTGCCTTTAAGGGTCGGGGGGTCTTAAGCAAGCACTCAATTTTGCGCACAATGCTCCATTCAGATAGATTTGACGTTTCATCGTCGTTCGAACATGGAGGAAAAAACCAAAAAGAGCCGTAGCAAGAAGGTTAAGACGACAATTGTTGATTCCCCCGCTATTGAAAGCAAAGGAAACGAAATCATCGTAGTCACTTCTACCGAAAACACTGGAGCGCAGCCGCCTGAACCCTTTACAGGCATGCGCAAGCGCAAAGCACAAACCAAGGCCGCTGGACTGAGGGGAGTAAGCACTGCCCTCAATCACGCCCGCAAATACATGCGGGTAAGTGACGCGAAAAAAACCATGTTTGCCCTTAACCAAAAAGGGGGCATCGATTGTCCCGGTTGCGCCTGGCCCGACCCCGACGACGACCGCTCCCGCCTTGGCGAGTACTGCGAAAACGGCATCAAGGCCATCGCCGAAGAAGCCCAGCGCAACAGCATCGGAGCTGATTTTTTTGCGCAGCACAGCATCAGCGACTTACAAGCATTATCCGATTTTGAATTGGGAAAAAAAGGCCGTTTGGCCGAGCCCATGATCTTGCGCGCAGGTTCCGACCGCTACTCCCCCATTCCCTGGAATGAGGCATTTCAGTTGATCGGCAAAGAACTCAACGCCTTGCAATCGCCCGATGAGGCGGTTTTTTATACCTCGGGCCGCACCAGCAACGAAGCTGCGTTTTTGTACCAACTCTTCGTCCGCGAATTTGGGACCAACAACCTACCCGATTGCTCCAACATGTGCCATGAATCTTCGGGCAAAGCCCTGGGTACCACCCTGGGCATGGGCAAAGGTTCGGTCACCCTGGAAGATTTTGACCATGCTGACCTGGTGATCATTCTAGGGCAAAACCCCGGCACCAACCACCCGCGGATGCTTTCCGCCCTGGAGCGCTGCAAAGAAAGGGGCGGCAAAATTCTGGCCATCAATCCACTGAAAGAAGCTGGTTTGACCAATTTTGTGAACCCACAGCGCCCCATGAAAATCTTGCGCGGCGGCACCCAACTGGCCGATTTGTACCTGCAAGTCAAAATCAACGGCGACGTAGCCCTGCTCAAAGCCATCATGTCCATGTTGTTGTTTCAGGAAAAACAGGAGCTGGGCGATATTTTTGACATGGAGTTCATCACCTCGCGCACCGAAGGCTACGAAGACTTTGCCCTGCACCTGCAACAGTTCGACTTCCGGGATTTAGAGGAAGACTGTGGCATTTCCCGTGGCCAAATCCGCAAGGCGGCACAGCTGATCAAAAAATCCAAACGCATCATTGCCTGCTGGGCGATGGGCTTGACCCAACATGAAAACGGGGTCGACAACATCCGGGAAGTTGTGAATCTGCTCCTGCTCAAGGGCAGCATCGGCATCCAGGGCGGCGGCACCTGCCCCGTACGCGGGCACAGCAACGTGCAAGGTGACCGCACCATGGGCATTTGGGAAGCGCCGAAAGCAGAGTTTCTGGATAAACTGGAAGAGGTAGTCGGCATCAAAGCGCCGCGCAAACACGGTTTTTCTACCGTCGACGCCATTCAGGCCATGTACAAGCGCCAGGCCAAAGTCTTTTTTGGACTGGGTGGGAATTTTATTTCCGCCACTCCAGATACCGAAGTCACCGCTCAAGCTTTGCGCAATTGCAACCTGACGGTGCATGTATCCACCAAGCTCAACCGCAGCCACCTCGTACACGGGAAACAAGCACTCATTCTGCCCTGCCTAGGTCGTACCGATGCCGATGATCAGGAAAGTGGCGAGCAGTTTGTCACCACGGAAAACTCGATGGGCGTGGTGCAAATGTCGAAAGGCATTCTTAATCCTTGTTCGGAAGCCCTTTTGAGCGAACCCGCGATTGTGGCCGGACTGGCTAAAGCAACCCTCGGCAATAAGTCCAAAGTGGACTGGGACTTAATGATCAGCAATTACGACCACATCCGCGATTTGATCGAAAAGGTCATTCCCGGATTTGAACAATACAACGAGCGGGTGCGTGAACCGGGCGGTTTTTACCTACCCAATCCCAACCGCAATCAGGAATTCAGCACTGCCGACGGCAAAGCCCATTTTACCTGCACCCCCTTGCCAAGCCATAAGCTGGAGCCCGATCAGTACTTGATGATGACCATCCGTACCCACGATCAGTTCAACACGACCATCTACGGCCTGGACGATCGCTACCGGGGCATCTACCACGAACGCCGAGTGATTCTGATGAACCCCGACGACCTGGAAGCCGAACAACTCAAACCGGGCGATGTGCTAGATTTGATCAGCGAATACGACGGCCAGCAACGCATTGCGCGCAAGTTTATCGCTGTTGCCTACGATATCCCGTCCAAGTGTGTAGCTACTTATTTCCCAGAAGCCAATGTTTTGATTCCCGTGAATCGCTATGCGCGGGAGAGCAAAACGCCGATTTCGAAGTCGGTAATAATTAAGGTAAAAAAGGTTGAGGGAGGTTGAGATGGTTGAGAAGGTTTAGGCTGCCGCAGCGACTTAGACAAGGATCGTCAAAATCGCTGCGGCAGCCTAAACCTTCTCAACCTTCCTAAACCTTCCTCAACCTCTCAACTTTCTCGTATGCCCTCATTCACCCATCTCGACGCATCCGGCAACCCCTCCATGGTAGATGTCGGCGAAAAAGTCGCTACCAAACGCCTGGCTCGTGCCCGTGCCATCATGGTGTTGGGTGAAGAGATTATGGATCGTTTGGAAAAAGAAGAAATCCACACCAAGAAGGGGCCAGTATTCCAAACCGCGATCATTGCCGGGGTCATGGCTGCCAAAAAAACGGGCGAACTCATCCCCCTCTGCCACCCGGTGGGTATGGAAAATTGCCAGATTCACATTCAGGTGAATGAACAGCGGGAGGTGATCATCGATTGTACAGCCTCCGTTACAGCTAAAACAGGGATCGAAATGGAAGCGCTGACTGGCGCTAGCATCGCCGCACTCACCGTTTATGACATGTGTAAGGCTTTTTCACATGATATTCTGATTAAGGAAATCAAGTTGATGGAAAAAACGGGTGGAAAAAAGGATTTTAAACGCGAATGAGGCGAAAAAATAATCTAGTCTAAATTTAGTTTGCCTTCTTCATTCACGAATTTAGAGTTTAGGTTGGTGGTTTCTCTTGAAAAGCTTGCGTTAAAGAGCTTTTCGAAAGTCTGAAACTTTCGAAAAGGCGGCTTAGATTCAAGCTTCAAGCACCATTTGGGAACCCCTTTTCGAAAGTTTTAGACTTTCGAAAAGGTCAAATAAGCACCATTTTAAAGGATAAATTACTACCATGCCGCTTTAGCTATCAAGCACCTTGTGTTTCAACCCTCCTTCTTCCCGAAAACCCTCACCCCCAAGTACACCAAAACAAGCAACGTCAACCCCATCATTCCCCAAATCGGCTCCATTGCCTCCTTCGGTAAAAATTGCCCAACCTCATTGATCGCCCGCCAAATGTTATTCAGCCCCAAAAAGCAAGTCACACCCACAATAAACAGCGTGAAAAAGTTGGACCAAAATCCATTCGCATAAGCTGCACCCAGCAGCGCTTTATCATTGGCCGCAAAAAGCAGTGCAATCGTCACCACTGGCAACAAAACCCCATTGATGGCCTGCGCCAAAATGATCGCCGGAATTGGCCGAATCCCGATGATGCTAAAAATAGTACCCACCAGCAACACCGCCCCCCAAACCAGTTTAAAGTTGGAAGATTTCGCCGACCAATCCCGGCCATTGCCTTCACTGCTGAACATACTTTGTGCAGTAATGGCGGCAGCAAGCGGAGCCGTAATCGCCGAACTAAAGCCCGCGGCAAACAAGCCCAGACCAAACAACAAAACCCCCATTCCGCCCAACTTGCCATTCAATGCAGTAGCCAAGGCCTCGTAGGAATAAGTGCCAGTAACCAAGAGGCCCGCCGCTAATATCGCAATCGAAATGAGTCCGCCGATCCCAACTGCAATGGCAATCCCCCAACGCATTTCCGACAAACTCTGGTTTTGCCCAATGCTGGAACCCAAAAACAGGTTGTAAGGCACAATGGTCGTCCCGATCAATCCAATGATCAGCAAACCAGAACCATCCGGCACACTGGGCCAAACCAAGTTCTGCGCCCACTCCCCTATACTTGCCGGGATTTGCACCGCCACGTACATAAAGGCAATACCCATCACTGCCACCATGATGCCCAGGGCACGCGATAAAAGCTGGAAGTTGTTGATCCACAACAAGGCAGCACAACCCGCCGCCAAAATCAGGGTGAGTACTTCACGGGATAAACCAGGGATGAACAACAAAGCGCCAGAGATGGCCCCCAATAAGTTCCCGGTTTGGTAAGCCGCGCAACCAAAAGCTACGGCAATAAACAAGGCCCATTTGATGTTGCGCCCCCGGTTTCCGCCGTATTTCAAGGCGATGATCTGCCCCAGGTTTTTACCCGAAGCAATCGTCATACGTGCGGCAGTTTCTTGTAAAATGATGGCTGCTATGGTGGAAAAAGTCAGGGCCCACAACAATTGCAGGCGATAAGCCGCACCTGCCTGTGAACAAGTGGTGACCGTTCCCGGCCCAATGAATGCGGCGGAAAGTACCGACCAAAGCAGGACGGAAGAGAAGCCTTGGCTGAAAGAAATGCGTTTTGACATGAGGGTTGAAGGTTTTTAGGTTCTTGGGTTATAAAGTTTAAAAACCCTTCACCCTTCTAACCTTGTATGGTTTTTTCTGTTGCGACTCAAAATACGTTCGCATTTGGATTTCTACTACAATTCCGATGGTAATAAATTGAATGCCGCCAAAAAGCAGCATCATGCCCAGGATGATGAGCGGGCGCCCCCAGATGTCTTCCCCCATCAGTTTGAGCACCAACAGGTACAAATTGATCAATAAACCACTCGCGAACAAAATCACCCCGGCATTGCCAAAGAGGTGCATGGGCTTTTGCATGTATTTTTTAAAAAAGAGCATCAGCAGCAAATCGCTGATGACTTTGAAGGTGCGGCTGAGTCCGTATTTGGATTTGCCAAACTGCCGGGCATGGTGCTTCACATCCACCTGGGTGAGCCGTGCGCCTTCAAGGTGGGCGAGCACGGGTACGAAGCGGTGTAGTTCACCGTACAGCCCTAAGTCTTTGGCTAGGTCAGCCTTCAACACTTTTAAGGCGCAGCCGTAATCCTTGAGGTGTACATCGGTGGTGCTGCGGATGATGTAGTTGGCAATACGACTGGGGATTTTGCGCAAAACCATACCGTCTTGGCGATTGGCGCGGTTGCCAGCCACCATATCAAAACCTTCTTCTTCCGCAATTTTGAGCATGCGGGGCAGGTCGCTGGGGTCATTTTGCAAGTCGCCGTCCATGGTGGCGATGTATTCGCCCTGGGCATAATCGATTCCTGCCATGAGCGCCAAACTTTGGCCGTAGTTCTTTTTCAGCTCCACCACCCGCAAGCGAGGATGCTCCACGCTATACAATTCCTTGAGGGTATTGTCTTTTGAGCCATCATCCACAAAGACCATTTCGTATTCGTATCCCTCCATTGCTTCAGCAATGCGCTGAATCTGTGGTTTGATGTTTTCTTCTTCGTTGTAGACACAAACGACAACTGATAGTTTGATTGTTGACATGATCCTTAATTGAATGCTCGTTGCACTAGTGTTTAGTCTTTAAAGTCCCGATAATAAAATGCCGGTGACCGTGGCGTACTTTGAGTTCTGATACCGAATCGACTGCATCAAAATAGCGCGCCGGGTCCACGATGTATAGGGCTTTGGGGTCCATTTTTTCCATTTTTACCGGGATGATTTTGCCTCGGGTATTGGTGAGGTAAATGGAGTTTGTCCATTGCATCCCCGTTTTGCGGTAAATGTACAAGTCCTGATCGCGGGAACGTTCGCCCGCTTCAATCGAAGACTTCCGGCAGGCATCGCCGTAA
>JAAFHQ010000327.1 GCA_013298445.1 Chitinophagales bacterium
AAAAGCCAAAACAAACGACCCCCTCCGCGACCCCCAATTCACTTACCAATCTTACCGCCCCAAACCAACCGACCGCATCCTCTCCCGCGCCACCTACCACCAAAAGCTCTACGGCTTCTGGCTCGGCCAATGCATCGCCAACTGGACCGGACTAGTCACCGAGATGGACAAAATTGGCAACATCGGGGAAATCAAAACCGGGCCTTTTTACACCCGTGCCGATTGGGGCAAAGCCGATCAACCCAACATTTGGGACAAAACCACCGTCAGCAAGTGGTCGCCCACCCTGGATTTTGTGCTGGAAAAAGAAGGAGGCCTTTGGGGTGCCGACGACGATACCGACATCGAATACATCTACCAGGCACTACTTTACGGCAACAAAACCTCCGTATTGAGCGGAGCCCAAATCCGAGAGGGTTGGCTCAAACACATCAAGGCCGAAGAAGAAAACTTCCTCTGGGTGTCCAACCAAAAAGCTTTAGACCTGATGAGAACCGGCCTGGTGCCGCCCGCTACCAGCGACCCTGCCAACAACCCCGAGTATGACATGATCGACGCCCAACTCACCACCGAAATCTTCGGCTTTTTCGCTCCCACTCGCCCGGACATTGCCCTCAAAATGGCGCAACTGCCCATCCAAACCACCGCCCGCGAAAACGCCCAGTGGATTTCCGAGTTTTACGTGATCATGTACTCCTTGGCTTCCGCCGCCGACCCCAAAAAGTCTACGAAAGAAAACCTGCAATGGATGGCCGACGAGGCGCGCAAACACCTGCCGCAAGATTCCTACTCCGCCAAAATGTACGACTTTGTCAAAAGCCGCTATCAAGCTGGTATCCCCTGGGAACAAACCCGCGATGAGGTCTATCAACGCTATCAAGTAGAACAAGCCGATGGCTACACCATGACTTCCCAAAACCGCTACTGCAACGCCTGTTTTGCCGCAGGCATCAACTTTGCTTCGAGCATCATCAGCTTGTTGTACGGCGAAGGGGACCTGAAAGAAACCATCAAAATTGGTGCGCTGGCGGGCTGGGATTCGGACAACCCCACGGCCACTTGGGGTGGATTATTGGGCTTTATGCTGGGTAAAGAAGGGGTGGAAAAAGCTTTTGGCCGCAAATTCGCCAATCAGTTCAACATCCATCGTACCCGGGTCGGGTTCCCGAACAATGGGATTGATACATTTGAAAACATGGCCAAAATTGGGGTTTTCATTGTGGATCGGACCGTGCAAGAAGAAATGGGTGGAGGAGTGGATTTGAAAAAGAATCGCTGGTACATTCCTGCAAAAAAATAAATGGACACAGGATAAAATTGGGGCAAGAGGAACAATGTTGGATGGTAGAGACGCACGGCGGTGCGTCTTCATGCCCCGATTCAAACTAAACCAAAAGCGACATGATAGCAGCGCGGATGACGAGGATCTACGCGGATTTTCATCCCGCCTTCGGCGTGATAAGATAAAAATAGCCACAAAGGCACAAAGCCACCAAGGAACCATTTTAGGTTTAACGGACTTTGTGCCTTTGTGTCTTTGTGCCTTTGTGGTTAAAAGGCTTTGCCGCAGGCGAAGCAAAATCCGCGTAAATCCGCTTCATCCGTGTCATCCGCGATGCTATTATTGTCGCTTTGGAAATCCTCCATATCTATTCACACCCATCCACATCACAAGCCTCTCCACTCTCCGCCACTGCGACCTGCGTTTTTTCCCAAACCGCCTCCAATGTCTGCACAAAAGCTTCCACTGGCTGTGCACCACGCAAGGCATATTTTTGATCAAACACAAAAAACGGCACCCCTTGCACCCCAATTTCGTAAGCGAACTCCTCATCCGCCCGCACCGCTTCGGCAAAGGCATTGGAGTTGAGCGTTGCTTCAACCACTTGAGCATCCAAACCCAGCTGAGTACCAATTTGAGTCAAAATTGCCAAATCTGATAAGTCCTTTCCTTCCGTAAAATAGGCTTTGAGCAAAGCCTCTTTGGCCTGATCTTGCAGTCCATGGTCAGCTGCCAGGTGGATCAAACGATGCGCATTCAAGGTATTGACGGGCACCGCCTGCGCAAAATCAAAATTAATGCCCACTCCACGGCCCATGTTTTCGACCCCCCGGGTCATTTCCTGGGCTTGCTGGCGTGGCATGCCGTATTTGCGAGAGAGCATATCGTAGAGGTCGCCCGGCGATTTTGCCGGAGCTTGTGGATCGAGTTCAAAGCTGCGCCAATTGATCTCAACTTCCTCCATGTGAGGGAAACGAGCCAGGGCAGCTTCCAGGTGGCGTTTGCCAATATAGCAGTACGGACAAGCAACGTCCGACCAGATGTCAATGGTCATTTGCAGGTTATTTTGGTAGATGGTAATACATTTCAGAGGGCCAAAAGGTTGTAGGGGCGACCCTTGCGGTTGCCCAATCTTCGGACAGGGCAACCGCAAGGGTTTGCCCCTACGTTACCCAAAATATTCTGCGAACACCCCTTTGATTTCCGCCATTACCTGCGGTGACCCCGCCAGCATCTCTTCCCCCGTCCAACATTTTTCTTTTCCACCCTGAAAATCACTAACCTGGCCGCCCGCTTCCAAAATCAATAATCCACCTGCCGCAACATCCCAGGGTTGGAGATGGTATTCAAAAAACAAGTCGTAACGGCCACAAGCCACGTAGGCCAAATCCACCGCCGCCGCACCCCAGCGCCGAATCCCCCGGGTATTGCGCATGAGGTATTCGCTGACTTTTTGATAAGCCTCAATCCGGCTAAAATCATGGTAGGGAAATCCGGTAGAAATCAAGGCCTCCTTCAATCCATTCCGCTGGCTCACCTGGATGCGTTTGCCATTGAGGTAAGCACCGCCGTTTTTCCAGCCATAAAAAGATTCGCTGCGGCTGATCTCGTGCACTACCCCCAGCACCATTTCGCCATTGTGTTCCAAACCAACACTGATGGCAAAACAGGGCAATTGGTGCAAAAAATTGGTGGTGCCATCCAGGGGATCGATGATCCAGCGCCATTCACCCTGGGCTTGTTCGGTGGTTTGCTCTTCGGCCAAAAAGACGGAGCCGGGCAAAATTTCGCTCAAACCAGCAATCAGTTTTTGCTCCGAGGTTTTATCCACGTAGCTGACCAGGTTGTTGAACTGCTCGGCTTTGACTTCGATTGTTTCTACTTTGCCTAGTTCGTTGGAAATGAATATGGCTACTTCTTGCACGAGGGCAAGGGTTTGGGTGCAGAGCTTGGATAAGTCCATAAAATTTGGTTGGAATTTGAGTGTGAGATCAGTGACCAAAGGTAAGAAATCTTCCAATTTTGCCTATCTTCCCGACTCGATCAAATCACCTAACCAATGAAATACCACATCCATTCCTTTTTACTCTGCCTGGCTTTAGCAACGACTATCAGCTCGTTTGCCCAAGGCACCCGCCTACTCCGCCAGCCCAGTGTCAGCGACAAACACATCGTTTTTGTACACGCTGACGACCTCTGGCTGGTCGACCGCGAAGGCGGCGATGCGCAGCGCCTCACCACCCACGAAGGCACCGAAAGTTTTCCTCATTTTTCACCCGATGGCAAAATGATTGCCTTCACCGGGCAATACGACGGCAACACCGATGTATTCGTAATGCCGACCGAGGGCGGCGCGCCCCGGCGTTTGACCTGGCATCCCGGCGAGGATGTGGTGCAAGGTTGGATGCCCGATGGGAAAGCAGTGCTCTTCCGCTCTGGCCGCGCTGGTGTTCCTACGCGTATCAACCAGTTTTACAGCGTACCCGTCGAAGGTGGGGTGGAAAAAATGCTGCCCATTCCTCAGGCATCTTTTGGTGAAGTATCGGAAAACGGCCAGTTCGTAGCCTACCAACCCATCACTTTTTGGGACCCCGAATGGCGCAATTACCGGGGCGGACAGGCTCAGCCGATCTGGATTCTCAATCTAAAAGACAACTCTCTCCAACAAACACCCCAAACCGACCGCGAACGCCACACCGACCCGGTCTGGTACAAAGGTCAGGTGTATTTCCTCTCCGAGCGCGACTACGCCAACAACGTCTGGCGCTTCGACCCGCGCAACAAGGAGCTGAAGCAGGTTTCCTTCCACAAAGACTTCGACGTAAAAAGCATCGACGCCTGCGACGACCGCCTGGTCTACGAACAAGGGGGCTACCTCCACCTGCTCGATCCCCAATCCGGCAAAGCCAAACAACTGAACATCCAGGTCAATGCCGACCTCAACTACGCGCGGCCACGTTGGGAAGATGTACCTGCTGGTGGTCTGCTCAATGCTTCTTTGTCGCCCACCGGGCAACGTGCCTTGTTTGAACACCGGGGAGAGATTTTTACCGTGCCCAAAGAAAATGGTGATTGGCGCAATATTACCCAGTCTAGTGGTGCGGCCGACCGCTACCCGGCTTGGTCGCCCGACGGGCAAAAGATTGCCTGGTTTTCAGACGCCAGTGGGGAGTATCAGTTGATGATTGGGGATCAGGCGGGTTTGGAAAAACCACGAGCCATCGCCATTGAAAAACCGACCTTCTTTTTCCGTCCAGCCTGGTCGCCGGATGGCAAATACATCGCTTATACCGATACCCACTTGCGGCTCTGGTACATTGAAGTAGCTAGCGGGAAAAGCAAAAAAGTGGACACTGAGCCTTACGCCCACGTCGCGCGCACGATGAACCCGGTTTGGTCGCCCGACAGCAAGTGGATTGCTTATTCGCGTTTGTTGAACAATCTTTATAAGGCCATTTTCCTGTACAATGTGGAAACGGGGCAAAGCCAGCAAATTACCGATGGGCTCGCGGATGCCATCACGCCAGTGTGGGATGCAGGCGGCAAATACCTCTACTTTTTGGCGAGTACCGATTACGGTTTGAGCAGTTCCTGGCTTGATATGAGCGCCTACAGCAACCAGGTCAATCGGGGCTTGTACGTGGTGGTTTTGTCCAAAAAAGACGCCTCTCCATTTTTGCCCAAAAGTGATGAAGAGGAAGCAAAATCTGAGAACAAGCCAGATGCTCCTGCCAACAAAGACGCAGGAGTGACCGTGACTGTCGACCTGGATGGCATCCAACAGCGCATTCTGCCCGTTAACATCCCGTTGCGCAATTACACCAGTTTGGTCGCAGGGCCCAAGGACTATGTTTTTTACCTGGAAGCCGTCCAAAATCAGCCAGCGCAAACGGTACACCGCTACAATTTTAAAGACCGCAAAACCGAGGTTTACCTGAGTGGAGTCAATTCTGCGGTCACTTCTGCTGATCGCAAGCAGTTGTTGTACAATGGCGCAGGTGCCTGGGGCATTGTCAAAACCGATGTTCTGCCCAAACCTGGCGATGGCAAATTGAACCTGAACCTGCAATTCAAAGTAGACCCAAGCCAGGAATGGGCGCAGATCTTCCGCGAAGGCTGGCGTTTTCAGCGCGACTTTTTGTACGTCGACAATACCCATGGTGCGCCTTGGGATGATGTCTACAAATGGTACCGCTCCTGGATAGATCACGTCAAACACCGCACCGACCTGAACTACGTGGTGGACATCCTGGGCGGCGAGATTGCCGTGGGGCATTCCTATACCAGTGGCGGAGATTTTCCGGACATCAAAAATGTTCCGGTAGGTTTGTTGGGCGCAGACATTGAGGAAGTCAACGGGTTTTACCGCATCAAAAAAATCTATACGGGGGAAAGTTGGAATCCAGATTTGCGGGCACCGCTGGCTACCCCAGGCATCGATGCCAAGGTGGGCGATTATATCCTGGAGGTAAATGGAAAAACCCTAAAAGCGGCACAAAATTTCTACAGCTTTTTTGAAGGCAGCGCCGACAAACAGATTAAATTGCGGCTCAACCAAAACCCGAATCTGGAAGGCGGCCGTTTGGTAACTGTGGTGCCGCTAGCGAACGAAGGCCCACTGCGCTCACGCGATTGGGTGGAAGGCAATCGCCGCAAGGTCGATTCTTTGTCCAAAGGCCAACTGGCTTATGTGTATGTACCGAATACGGGTAACCCCGGCTTCACCTATTTCAACCGCTACTATTTTGCGCAGCAAGACAAAAAAGGGGCGGTCATTGATGAGCGTAACAACGGCGGAGGTTCGGCAGCGGATTACATGGTCGACATCATGGCCCGGCAATTGCACGGGTATTTCAATAGTCGGGTGGATGGCAATCGCCCATTTACCCAGCCTCAAACCGGCATCTGGGGCCCCAAGGTGATGATCATCAACGAGCGGGCGGGCTCCGGCGGAGATTTGTTGCCGTACTTGTTCAAACGGATGAACATCGGCCCACTCGTGGGTACCCGTACCTGGGGCGGTTTGGTACACACGGCGGATACGCCCGGATTCATCGATGGTGGCCGGATGGTGGCCCCGCGTGGTGGATTTTATGATGCGGATGGCAAATGGGCCATTGAGGGGGAAGGTATTGCGCCCGATATTGAGGTGGAACAAACTCCTTCTGCTGTACTCAAAGGGAGTGATCCGCAGTTGGAACGGGCCGTACAGGAGGCTATGAACTTGATGAAAACGAAAGGGGTGACCTTGAAGCCGGAGCCTGCTGCGCCGATTCGGTATAAGCGGCCTAAGCCTTGATACAATATGCTTTCGTAGCTGGTTTTTAACGCAACAAGCAAGTCTTTACAAGCCTGTGTTGCTGAGAATACTTAATGAATAAACTTGCTTAGGTGTTCTTAGGTCTGTCAATTACCCACAAAACCGACAAATCTGGAATTGTGGTTAACGAACCAAGAAGTTCATTGAGGTTATGTAATGTAAGCAAAACAAAAATGTACTTTTTTGCTGAATGAAAGGGGCAAAAA
>JAAFHQ010000328.1 GCA_013298445.1 Chitinophagales bacterium
TTCCGATCTCGTGTTGAACATTTTAGCAATAGACCCCCCAAAGCAATAAAAAAACATGTATACACTTGGACTAAACGCCTATCACGGCGACTCTTCGGCCTGCATTTATCGCCACAATGAGCTATTGGTAGCCACCGAAGAAGAGCGCATTCGCCGCATCAAACACTGGGCGGGTTTGCCCACCGAGGCGGTCAAGTTTTGCCTCGCAGAAGCGGGCATCACCTTGGCGGAGGTGGACGTGATCGCCATTTCGCGCGACCCGCAGGCCAAGTTTATGGAAAAGGTGTGGTATACTTTGCGCAAAGGCGTCAAGCTGCGCAGCATTTTGGACCGCGCTAAAAACTCCCTCAATGTAGGTGCTTTCAAAAAAGAGCTGGCGGAGGCCTTTGGCTACCAGGAATCCGACCTAAAAGCGCGTGTGGTGTACGCCGAGCACCACCGCAGCCACCTGGCTTCGGCCTATTTTGTATCCCCCTTTGCCGATGCGGCCTTGTTGAGCATCGATGGCATGGGCGACTTTTCGTCCACCATGCGCGGCTACACCAAAAACGGCAAAATGGAGGTCATCGACAGTGTATCCTATCCCCATTCGTTGGGTATTTTTTATACTGCCCTGACCCAGTGGTTGGGTTTTCCCCACTACGGCGACGAATACAAGGTGATGGGCCTAGCTCCCTACGGGCAGCCCACGGAGCTGGACAAAGTAGCCCAACTCATTCTGCTCAAGGACAATGGCTTGTTTGAGCTCAATCCCCGTTTTTTCCGGCATTTCAAAGAAGGGGTAAATATGGATTGGCAAGGCGGCTCCCCCCATGTAGGTACCCTGTACACCGAGGCGCTGTGTGAATTGTTGGGTCCCGCCCGTGCACAGGACGAGCCCTTGAGCGACTACCACCGCAACCTGGCCACCTCGGTACAACGCCTGGCCGAAAAAGTGATTTTCCACCTGGCCGAAGACTTGCAGCGCAAAACCGGGCAAAAAAACCTTTGTTTGGCCGGTGGGGTAGCTCAAAATTCAGTGGCCAATGGCAAACTGCTGGCCAATACTTCGTTTGAAAAACTCTTTGTGCCCCCGGCCGGGCACGATGCCGGTACCTCCATCGGGGCGGCGCTCTACGCCATGCACCAGGTCGACAATCAGCCCCGGGCGCCCTTCCGGCACCAGGCCTACACGGGTGCCTGCTTCAGCAACGAGCAGATCGAGGCGTATTTGCAGTCGCGGGGCATTGCCTACCAGCGTTATACCGACGATGAACTCTTTCCCTACGTAGCCGAGGCGCTGCACCAGGGGGCGGTGATTGGTTGGTTTCAGGGGCGGGCCGAGTTTGGTCCCCGGGCCCTGGGCAATCGCTCGATCATTGTGGACCCCAGTCGGCCCGATGCCAAAGATTTATTGAACTCAAAAATCAAACGCCGCGAAAGTTTTCGGCCTTTTGCACCGTCTATCTTGAAAGAAGCCGTGTTGGAGTATTTTGAACAAGACGACGATGTGCCCTTTATGGAGAAGGTGTTCCTGATCCGGCCCGAAAAACGGGCGAGTATCCCGGCGGTCACGCATGTAGACGGCACCGGGCGCCTGCAAACCGTAGAGGAGCGGGACAACCCGCGTTACCACCGTTTGATCAAAACTTTTGCTGAAAAATCTGGAGTTCCCATTCTGTTGAATACTTCTTTTAACGAAAATGAACCCATCGTAAACAGCCCGGAACACGCGCTGGAATGTTTCCTGCGTACCCAAATGGATATGTTGGTGCTGGAAAATGTGGTGGTCTCTCGTTAAAACAAACAGCTTCTCACAAACATTCATTTTTTGACCCACTGCCTCAATGGAGGAGTTGGGTGAGCCCTTTGCTGCCAAACGAGGTGGTCATTGTGGTATGGTGCAGCATTTTGTATTTGCCTCCGAAGTCCGTGCGCTGCTGGCCTCCGGCATCGTGCCCCGGCAACTGGATGCTACCGCTTTGGTCGATTACCTGCGTTACCAATTAAAATCCAAACAAGTATGGCTCACCCTGATGTAGCGTTATTTTTTCGCAAGCCACTCCCTGAGGGCAATTACAGCATTGAGGCTTCTTTTTGTACCATGCTGGAAGCTTTTAAACCCCTCACTGGGTATAGTCCAAGGGTTGTTGAGGCACCTGTAAACAGTACTGGGGTTTGGCCGCGTGTCCAGATCGCACTGGCCTTTTGGAAAGCACGTCGGGCCATCAATCACATTACGGGTGATGTACATTTTGCCATTCTTGC
This sequence comes from Chitinophagales bacterium, assembly GCA_013298445.1. Taxonomy (GTDB): domain Bacteria; phylum Bacteroidota; class Bacteroidia; order Chitinophagales; family Saprospiraceae; genus Haliscomenobacter. The sequence goes on from JAAFHQ010000328.1 coordinate 2,248, forward strand.
TTTGCCTAAAAAAGGCAGCATCCTTACTGTACACGATTGTGGTTTTATGGATCATTCCAATCCAGTGGCCAGGTTCGTGTTGTGGTTGTTTTGGCTTAAATTACCTATCGCGCACGCCCAGGTGGTGACGGCCATTTCGGAAGCGACCAAGGCCGATTTAATCCGCTTTACGGGGTGCCGTGCCGAAAAAATCCGGGTGATTCCCACCATCATTAAAGATCATTTTACCCGATCGCCCAAGGCCTTTTCTGCTCAAAAACCCCACATTTTGCACATTGGCATGGCCCACAACAAAAACCTTTTCCGCCACATGGAAGCGCTGGTGGGCATCGAATGCCATTTGCACATTATCGGGCGCATTACCGAGGAAGCCCATAAACGCCTGCAAAGTTTACAGATTGACTATTCCAATTCCTGGAACCTCACTGATGCCCAAGTCCAGGCTGCTTACCACAACTGCGACCTCCTGTTGTTTGCGTCCACTCTGGAGGGTTTTGGCATGCCGATTCTGGAGGCCCAAACGGTGGGTCGGCCGGTGGTGACTTCCAATCTCTCGTCGATGCCCGAGGTAGCGGGTACTGCGGCTTGTTTGGTGGATCCCTTATCGGTAGCCTCCATCCGGGAAGGTGTACAGCGGGTCATTCAGGATGCGCCTTACCGCGAAGGCTTGATTGCAGCGGGCTTTGAGAATGTCAAACGTTTTCAGGCGGAGACGGTGGCAAGGGCGTATGGGGAGTTGTATGGGGAGATGGAAAGTGAAAAGCGAAAAGTGAAAAGCGAAAAGTGAAAAGCGAAAAGCGGGCTGGGTAAAATGTACAAGCTGCGGTAGGATCTAGAGCCTGCGACCGTCGAGCCCGCTCGCGCAGCGAGCATTTTGGGATCGACGAGCGCCCACGAAGTGGGGAGTAGGGAGGCAAGCTATATCGGGGTTTTTATCTTAGGCTGATCCTTTGAATGCCCTAAATCCCCGAACACACGTTAAATATGATTTGGATTGAACGGACTCAATTGGCTTGAAGGTCTTCGTTTGGAGAAGGAGGTGTATTGGTTGAGGCTACGCTTGTTTGTTCCTGTAGCATATGCAATTTATCGATGGCTGCTTGTACATCTTCCAGTGGCAGGGTAAGGATGCTGGCGATCCGCTCCGCGCTGAAACCTTCCTGCAACAATTCGGGTACGGCGTTGTTGAGGAGCTCTTCGTCGCGTTTGGCTTCCCCGATTTCGATACCTTGTTCAAGACCTTGTTCAAGACCTTGTCTTTTAAATTCTTCCTGGATGGCTTGTTCGAATCCCATGGGTTGCGTTGCTTTGGTGATGACCATTAAATCCTGTTCAAATTTAGTCTTAATTTCTGAATTATCAAAATCTACGTAGAGCGCAATGAACCCAATAATGGACTTAATGCGATCTTTGGGAAGGTTGCGCTTCAACAATCGTCGAATCATATCGAGTTTTAGTTGAGCCAGCTTTTGTTCATCTTTTGGTTTTTTCAGGTATTGCCATGCGGCTTCCATGACTGCGGCAAAAGGGTTGGGATCATTGGCCAATTCAGCGGGAGAGTGATCACGCAATACATAGGTATTGAATTTGTAGCTTATTACTGAACCCAGAAATACATCTTTAAACTCCTTCACATGATAGGTTCGATCCCAATCGGTGTAAATGGCCAATCCTGTCACCGGGCGCTGAAATTTATCCCGAATGCGGTAAATGCATTCAAACAGGCGTAAGCCCATCCAGTAATCTTGATAGCCTTGAATTTCTACATGGATTAGAAACCAGGCTTCCTGACCGTTTTTAAACCATACTTTGATGAGCTTATCTGCATGGCGCTTTTTTCCAGGGTTGTCGGGAATCAGTTTCTGGAGTTCGGTATCCAAAAACTCAAAACCCCGTTCAAAGTCGATTTGATCCGCGTAGCCTGGAAAAAAATACCAAAGGAAGTCCTCGATGAGGGATTCGATGATGCTTTTCCAAAGTGTGTCTTTTGAAACCTTCATGAATTTAGTTTGAGCAATAAAAATACTATTTGTTTTTAAAATGAAATAAAAATATTTTTATTTTACTTTTCAGCTAATCCATTGCGGCGGCGCTAGGCACCCGCGATCGTCGAGCCCGCTCGCACAGCGAGCATTTTGGGATCGAGCGCCCACGAAGTGGCTGGTAGGGAGTTAAGCTATATCATGTTTTTTATTTTCGCGCTAAGTCGAACATCTTACGAGCGCCCATGAAGTGGCACGTAAGGTGTCAAGCTATATTCGGCCTTTCAAAACAGTTTTGTAGGATGTATTGAGGATTTTGGAAGGGAGTATTTTTTTTGATATTTTACCAGCCGCTACGCGGTGCGCTCGTCGATCCCAAAATGCTCACTTCGCGAGCGGGCTCTACGATCGCGGGCTTTGGCAGCATACCCCCTGTCTAACATTTCAGGAATAGCAAATCACACGTACCAGAACCTACCACACCCTAAATATTTTACCCTTGCACAAGCAGAAACTGGATCTACGAACCTACCTCACTTACGGCATCCTCGCCTACACCTTTCTGCTTTCTTTTACCCGGGTGTGGTCATTACCAGTGCACTAAAGTTTTACTTACATAGACCCATCCACCTAAACGGAGGAGATTGGGCGAGTCCTTTGCTACCAAACGAGGTGGTAATTGTGGTAGGATGGAAAAAGTGTGCGCCGCATTGGCAAGGAATGTAGAATGGCTACAAATTCCTATATTTGCACTATGGCTAGATTGAATTATCCAATTGGCATCCAGGATTTTCGCAAAATCTGTGAAGGCGATTATCTCTACATCGATAAGACTGAGCTGATTCATACGCTGCTCACTCAAGGGAATTACTATTTTCTATCCCGGCCACGGCGTTTTGGCAAATCGCTGTTGTTGTCTACTATCAAAGAGATTTACAGTGGCAGCCGCGAACTATTTGAGGGCTTGTGGATTGCAGATCGCTGGGACTGGGACAAACGCCATCCAGTTGTCCATATCAAATTTGCCAAAAGTGATTATCAGAGCCTGGGACTCCGGCAAGCCATTATTCAGGAACTCGACAAATCGGCTGTTGAATTAGGTATTCATTTAAGCCGCCCCACTTTAAAGGAGCGTTTTGAAGAGTTGTTGGTCAAAACGGCTCAAGCACAGGGTAAGGTCATTCTACTCATTGATGAGTACGACAAACCCATCATCGATTACCTGGAAGACCAAGAAAAAGCAAAAGAGAACCGCGAGATTCTGAAACAGTTTTACTCTGTGATCAAAGACTCCGACCCCCACCTTGAGTTCATGTTGATTACTGGGGTGAGCAAGTTTTCGAAAGTGAGTATTTTCTCGGATTTGAACAATCTGAAAGACCTCTCAATTCACGAGCAATACAACAACCTGTTGGGTATTACTCAGCAAGAGTTGGAATCACAATTTAATGACCGACTACATGAAATAGCTGTCCTCAGGAAAATCGAGTTTAATACTTTTATCGCCCAAGTCAAAAACTGGTACAACGGCTACAATTGGAGCGGAACTGATACCGTGTACAATCCCTTTTCATTGCTGAATTTTTTGCAGGATGGGCAATTCAACAACTATTGGTTTGCCACAGGAACACCTACGTTTTTGGTAGAACGTATGCGCAGTGAAGGTCGTTTTCAATGGGATGCAGATGAATTTGTGGCGCTGCTAACGCTAGCCAATTTTGACATAGAACACATTGAGTTGACAACTATTTTGTTTCAAACGGGTTATTTGACATTTTCGGAATTGAACATAATGGAAGGTTGGTGCAAGCTGGATTACCCCAACCAGGAGGTAAAAGCCAGTTTGGAACAACTGCTGCTGGCAGCTTTCCAGCACCGAATTGGCTCGGGGCTACCAACCGTATTACAATTGCGCCAAGCTTTGGAACGCAATAATCTGGATCGGGTCATTCAAATCATCAATACGGTATTTTCCGACATCCCTTCCGATCTTTGGAAGGGTGCGACTGAACTGCACTATCACGCCCTGGTACACCTCACTTTTAGCCTCTTGGGCAATTACCTGAAGAGTGAAGTCAATAGCTCACTGGGGCGTTGTGATGCCATCGTACAAACGGCTACCCACATCTACGCTTTTGAATTCAAATTAGAGCAAAGTGCGGCCACCGCCATCCAGCAAATCATCGATAAAAACTACCTGGGACCGTTTCAATTGGACGCCCGGCAAAAAATAGCAGTAGGGATCAATTTTTCGCGGGAGAAGCGGGGGGTGGACGAGTTTGACTGGCGGGAGCTGTAAGCAAAGTAGGATTTACACTGGAGCTCAATGGAAAAGGGTCGTCCATAAATGAACAAGCGACTTGATACCGTACACTGGTGTTCAAAAATGAACAAAAATAATTAAATTATAATTCATTGAAATCTGATAACTAAATTTTTACATTCTTGGCACAAATATTGGCGACATACATTTGAATATCAACCCGACAAGCTATGTTTAAAAATTATTTCCGGATCGCCCTGCGCAGCCTTTCCAAAAACAAGGTTTCGTCTTTCATCAACATTGCTG
>JAAFHQ010000329.1 GCA_013298445.1 Chitinophagales bacterium
CACTGCCTGGTATGCTGATTTGATCAATCAGTTTGGTGGTCAGCGGAGTATTGTAGTGGCTTCTAATGTGGAGGCGGATTATGCGTTTTGTGAGGGAAAAGTGGATATTCGGGAGTATAAAAAGTAAATTTCTGAGGTGATTTCTTAAGTGTCTTAGGTTTCTTAGGTGGTGAAAAGAAAAAAACCTGCGGAGCAGGTATCATTTCACCACCTAAGAAACCTAAGACACCCAAGAAACCACCTCAGGTATACTCATATTTGCCTAGTTGTTTTTCAGCAAAGCTTCCAAAATCCCCGTCGCCACCTTCGGATCAGCCTTCCCCTTCGAACGTTTCATCAGTTCACCCATAAAGAAGCCAATCAAACCTTTTTTGCCTTTTTGGTATTCCTTAACCTTATCGGGGAACTGGGTTAAAATCTCAGCAGCTATTTTTTGCAAAAAGTCACCATCGGAAGTTTGAATCAAGTTGAGCGATTCTGCCAGTGCCAATGGTGTTTGTCCAGGGTTGGACAACATCGCTGGAAAAAGGTTTTGGTACGCCACAGTATTGCTCACTTTTCCATCTTCAATCAACTGAATTAAAGCAGCGAGCTGAGGCCCATCCAATGGAAACTGCGTAAGGGCTATTTTTTGTTCCTGACACCAGGGTAGGATGCGGTTGATCACCAAATTGGCGGCTGCTTTGTAATTAGGACTGTGCTGCACCAGATTGAGGTAAAACAGTCCTGTTGCTTTTTCCTCAACCAGAATACTAGCATCGTAGTCCGAAAGTTGGTATTGGGTAGTCAAGGTATGGTATAAAGCCGCCGGAAGCTGTGGCAATTCAGCTTTAACCCTGCTCAAATAGGCCTCCGAAAGTACAATCGGCGGCAGATCAGGTTCAGGAAAATACCGGTAATCGTGTGCGTCTTCTTTTTCCCGCAGCGGCGAAGTTACACCAGTACTGGGATCAAAATTGAGCGTTTGTTGTTTGACTTTTTGGCCAGATTCCATCAATCCAATTTGACGCCGCACCTCATAATCAATGGCCTGGCGAGCAAACTTCATTGAGTTGACGTTTTTGACTTCACAGCGGTCGTTCAAAATTGTACTGCCCTGCTCCCGAACGGAAATGTTTACATCACAGCGCAAAGAGCCTTCTTCCATATTGCCATCAGAGACGTCCAGGTAGCGCACCAACTGGCGCATAGCGGTCATAAAGGCATCTACCTCCTCACCGGAACGCAGGTCGGGTTCGGTTACAATTTCCAGCAAGGGTACACCAGCCCGATTCAAATCGATGAAAGAATGCCGAGGGGCCAGGGTATGAATCGATTTGCCTGCGTCTTCTTCCATGTGGATATGGTGAATTCGAATCGATTTCCAGGTATTGCCCAGTTTGATCGACAAAGCCCCCCCAATGCAAATGGGCTGTTTATCCTGGGTAATCTGATAACCTTTGGGCAAATCTGCGTAAAAGTAATTCTTGCGGTCAAAGGTATTCGTCTCGTTAATCTTACAACCCAGGGCTAAACCAAGGCGGGTGGCCAATTCGATCTGTTGACGGTTGGCTTTGGGTAAAGTACCCGGATGCCCCAATGAAACAGCACTGACCTGGGTATTGGGGTCACCGCCAAAGCTGGCATCGTCTGCACAAAAAGCTTTGCTGTTCGTCGCCAATTGGACGTGTACTTCTAAACCTACAACGGTTTCATAAATGCTGTTCGCCATGATTGAGTTGGTTTTCGCCGAAAAGTAGTGGGGCAAAAATAAGTTTTCATTTTTTCTGAGCCAAAGATAAAAAAAGCCCGATAAAGCGGCCAAGAAGGGGAGACAATGAACTAAACACGAAATTTCATTGTTAGAAATGTGGTAAAAAAAAACGCCCCGAAAGCAGGGCGCCAACAATAGAACACTGTAATACTTGAATTTTCTGTGCAAAAGTGTTAGTTTCGCACGATATCTTATTTGAGGTTGCTTCTGAAGCTGTAAGTTATACTTGACAACGCTAAAGTAATTGATAAATGAATGTAAGTCTACCTGTTTTACTTAACTCAGGTAAATCTTTTACCAAAAGGGCTTATTTTTTATTAAAGACTTTCTGCTTCTTGTTGCAAGCTTTTTTGCAAGATTTTCCCTCCGTACTTGTGTTAAACGATAAAACTGGATCAAGGTGAAAGAATTGCGGCGCGGTAATGCCAGCAAACGCATCATTTTGGGGTTTCTAATACTTGCTTGCGGTGCATTAACCATGCCCGTCCAAGCCCAATCGTCGCGTGCTAAATTACCCGCAGGAGGTTCTAAAGGGGCAATCATTAAAGCACAATTTGCATCCGTGGAAGCTTGTATTGATACCGCCCCCCAACTGGCAAATAGGGAGCTTACAAAGGTACTTCCCCTGCTTCAACAGACAAATTATGGGCTATATTGGGGAGTGTACCACGAGTTAAGCGGCAAAATTGCCAGCAAGATGAATGAACCAGAAAAGGCCATCAAAAGTTATTTTGCAGCTGCTGAAGCATTCAAAAAAAGCCGCAACTATTCTGCGCAAAGTGAAGTGTATCTAGCCTTAGGGGATATTTTTCACCAACAATGGAACCACCAAAAAGCCCTTGATTATTACTTGGCAGGGCTCAAGGTCTTACGCAACTACGCTAAGGAAGAGTGGTCGGTTCAAATTCAAATCCTGGAACAATTAGGGCTTTGTAATTTGGAATTAAACAACTTTCAACCTGCTTTAAACTACCTAAAGAAGGCCCAGGTTCTGGCTAAAAAAAACAAGGCTCAGTTTGCTTTATGCAAAATTTTGCAATTAATGGGTCAAACCTATACAGAACAGCACCAATACGAATTGGCCAGCCAGGTGCTCAAGGAAGCACAGCTTATTGCCGATCAGCAAAACCTTCAGACTTTAGCAATGGCCATCCTCGACAAACTCTGCCAGGTCAGCCTGGAATTAGGAGACCAGCGTCAGGCAAAAGTTTTTGCATTCAAAAAAAGAACCATCGCCCAGACACTCGGCGATACCGATTGTATCAACATCAGCAACTATTTATTGGCCAAAGCATACCTTGCTGAAAACTTGCCCGATTCTGCACTTAGTTACAATACCATTGCCTTAAATAGTGCATTACACCGTGGTCGTGATACTATAGAGCGAGATATCTGGATCCAACAAGGAGCCATTTTAGGCAGGCAAAACCGAGCCTACCCAGCTATTTTAGCCCTGGAAAAAGCACAAAATTTAGAAGACAAAATTGCTTCCAATGCAGAACGTTTAAGAGCGGAAAGACTCCGCCAGGAAATGACCATCCGACGGGCCGAAAAACAAGTGCAACAACATTTCGAAACACAATTCCGTCAGGAACGACTGATTCGTTATGGCATGTTTGCAGCCCTGTTCTTGTCTGCACTCATTAGTTTATATTACTTGATTAAGGTCCGAATTCGCCAAAAAGCCAATCTCCTGTTGAAATTGCAAAATGCCCAATTGGAGTCCCAAAAAAACCAATTGGCCCAACTCAGTCAGGTAAAAGACCAGCTTTTTGCGGTGATCTCGCACGATTTGCGTTCTCCCTTGTGGGCCATTCAAGCTGTACTGGACACCTTGAATGAGCTTGACCTCTCTGCTGCAGAACGGGCCCATTGGTTGGAGCGACTCCACCAACAAACGGCAAAAACCAGTGTGATGCTGGAAAATTTGTTGTACTGGGCTAAAATTCAAATGAACAGTTACAAACCGATCAAAGAAGAATTCAAACTTCAACCAATTGTAGAGGACCTCAGCGAATCGATCAAGTTCATTTTTGCAGAAAAACAAGTCAACATAAGAAATAAAATCAGCCCGGGATTCACCTTATACAGTGATCCTGGTATGATCAGAATGGCGCTGCGGAACATCATTTCCAACGCGGTCAAATTCTCCCACACCGGACAGGAGGTTGAAGTGCGCGCGCAAGAGGAACAAAATGGTTGGGCGATTCAAATTGTGGACCAGGGAATTGGGATGAATGAGGAACAGCTCCATAAAGCCTTAAATGGTCAACTTTCACGTTTTGGCACCAAAGGGGAAGTTGGCTCGGGCATGGGATTATCATTGGTGCGGCAATTCATTGAAAATCAAGGAGGAAAATTGATTGGGCAAGCCCAGGTGAATCAAGGTTGTGTGTTTACCATTACCTTACCATCACCAAGCGTCAAAGCAATATTCCTAGACCCAAAACACAAACAATTTAATTAGGTGAAAATTTTTCGCTTCTTGTCTTTCTATGGTATTTACCTTCTTGCTCTCACGGGCGGGTTGGTATTGCTTTGTGTAGAGGCTAGCGGCCAACTGAGCCCAATTGATCCCAAAAAGCGAGCTGCCCTGGAAGCTCAGCTAAATCAAGTGGAGATCAAGCAGGAAAGGGCAAAAGTATTGCTGGATTTACACGACCAATTGATGTACTCTGAGCCTGTTCGGGGCTATGTTTACAATGAGCAAGCTTTGAATTTGGCCAAAACATTGCGAAATGATGTGCTTTTGTCTAGAGCTTACGGTAATAAAGGCAACCAAAGTTTTGACGCCGGAAACCTTGATCAGGCACTTCAATACTACTTAAAAGCCAGCAACCTGGTCAATATTGAAGAGCATCCTCTCATCGCAGCCCTGCATTATTCCAATATGGCCAATGTTTTTGCCCTCAAGGGGGACTATGCAACCTCCATGGAATATGCTTATAAATCGATTGATTTGTGTAAAAAAAGCCCTGCTGGTTTAAATTTAAGGTGCCATACCCGTGCCAATTTAGCGGAAGGTTATACCAACCTCCAACAATTTGAAAAAGCCGAATTTTTATTAAAATTAAACCTGCGTGAGCTTCATTCGATCTCTTCTCCAACTGTTGAAGCAATGACAATGAATAACTTAGGCATCATTTACCGAAATAAAGAGCAACCTATTCTGGCAATTGATTACCTACAACGGGCCATTCAGGAATCAGACCCGATTGGCTTGAATTATTTCACTTCCAGTATTTGCGCCAATCTCAGTGAACTCTACCTCAGTGAACAGGAACCCCAAAAGGCCTTACCTTTTGCCCGCCGTGCCCGTAAGCTGAGCATTCAACACCGCGATGCGCAAGTTCAGGCTGTTTCAAGTCGGAATTTGGCCCAAATCTTTTTAAAACTCAATCAGTTGGATTCGGCCTATTATTATGCAAAATATGCGCTAAACATCACAATTTATAAAGGAATTCAAAGCTTACGGCCCTCGGCTTTGTCCACTTATGCCCAAGTTTTAAAACAACTAAAACAATACGATGCCAGCCTCCGCGCACTGCAAGAAGCCCGGCTGCTCAACGACAGTATTTTTTCAGAAGACATTAAAATCCAGTCCACTCAAAGATTGGAAGCATTTTCCGTGCTCGAAGCACAACAGAGTATGGATAGCTTCTACGCAGACCGCATCAATCAGGCTAAATTGATCCGCTGGATTACCGGGATTGCTATTGTTTTGGCATTTTTAATTGGAATAGGCATTTATTCACTCTACCAACAACGCCAGCTGGTAAATAAAGTCCTGACCAAAAAAGGGGACACCATTGAAGCACAACGCAAAGAATTATACAACCTGAATTTGGTTAAAGATCAGTTGTTTAGCGCCATTGCTGCTGAACTACGAGCCCCCCTTACGGCCATTCAAGGGGTATTGGCCAATCTGGACCAAGGGGCAAATTTGGAGCGCCAAAACCAGGAACGGTTGTTGGGCCAATTGCAACAACAAACCATACGCACCATCACATTATTGGAGGATTTGATGTTCACTGCCCGGGTCCAGATGCAGCAATATCAACCTTTGCGGCAGGAATTCCAGCTCAAATCCCTCGTGGAAGACGTCGACAAAAACATTCGTTTACTGAGCAATGGTAACTACGCCACCATCTTGTATCACATCCCCTCCGATTTGAATCTATACAGCGATCCCACCATGCTCAAAATGATTCTGCGCAATCTGCTCCTGGTTGTGGCCGAACGACCTGGCAAAAAAGACGTACCCGTGACCTTAAGTGCCTGGCGTGAAGGGGACTCGGTTAACATTCGCATTGCCGATGTGGAAGAAGTAGAGCATCAGCCCGATCCGTACCCTAATGCAGTTAATCCTTCCAGTCACAAACCTTACTGGGATTTGCAATTGATCCGAACTTTTATGGAGGGTTATGGTGGAGAGTTGCGGGAGTGTCAGGAGGGAAAAGGATACGATTTGAGGTTGTTGGATGCGCGGGGGGCGTAATTTTTGCCATTGACAACCTTATTTTACGCTTTTTAAAAACAAATAAATCGCCGTCAATTCATCATCGGAGTACTTAAAATCTTTAACGGGCATGTATTTGCTCAGTACTCTACCCTCTGGAGTTCTATTGGAACGAAAAAGATTGACAAAACCTTCCGCCGTCCACTTACCCAAATTCCCGGTAGAGGATATATCTGGAATTGCAGGCTCGTTTGGAGCATGAGCAGGCCCACCTTTCAATTGGGGTCCGTGGCACCCCGTACAGGAAATCGCCAAATATTCGCCATACTTGGCATCGACAGTTAATTTTACATCGTCTTTGTATTTGTAGGCGTGGTCAATTTGTTCAGCAGACAATAAGGGAAATTGCCCAAAAAAAGAAAGAACCCGCCCCAATGGCTTGATGCTTTTTGAAGGTACAGTTCTATCTACAGGAGCTTGCTGTTTTAGGTAGGCGATCAAAGCCGCCATTTCCCGATTCGAAATGCGGTAGACTTCGTGTGAAGGCATAAACCAAAGTGGTTTGTTGTCTTTGCCCAGGCCA
>JAAFHQ010000033.1 GCA_013298445.1 Chitinophagales bacterium
ATCGTATATGCAGTCCAAATACTCTAACTAATGAAAAAGTACTATCTCCTTGGACTCATGCTGCTGAGCAGCGTAGCCTGGCTTAAAGCCCAGGACACGACCTCGATCATCGCCTCCGACCGACCGATGTTTGGTGAGGCGGTATCTATTGTACCACACAAAAGCCTGCAAGTTGAAACCGGTTTTTGGTACAGCGAAGAAAACACCCGAGTTGCCTCTACACGGGGACTGGGCTTAAATTCCACTCTTTTGCGCTACGGAATTGGTGAAAAAGTGGAACTGCGTTTTGATTACAACCTCTGGCAAAACCGGGTTCGACACAGTGAAGATCCAGTTAGCGCTGAGGTGGTTCAAACCGGCTTTTTACCCATTCGTTTTGGGATGAAGGCCAATTTGATTGAAAACAAATCCTGGATTCCTGCGGTAACTTTTGTGGGCATGTTGGGTTTGCCCCAGATTGCTACAGATGTATTCCAACCTGCGTACCTGAGTCCAGATTTACAGTTGTCTTTTGCGAACCGAGTAAACAACTGGCTGACTATCAGCTACAACCTCGGCGCACGTTGGGACGGAGACAATCCCAATCCAAGCAACTACTATGCACTGGCCACGAAGTTTAACTTCTCGTCAAAAGTTGGCGCTTACCTGCAAGGCCATGGAACATTTCAAAGAACCAGCCTGCCTGCCGGGGGAAGTACTATTGCCCAACGTACCTTTGGGGAAGCGGGTTTGATGTTCAACCCCAAACCCAATATCCAGATTGATCTTTCAGGTGGGGTCAGAGTGTCTGAATACGACACTGAATGGATTTTTTACAATTCGGAACGCAATTATTACTTTGCGACAGTGGGCTTGTCGTGGAGATTTCCACGCTAGTGCATTAACTCATAAGTTTTGATACACTATTTTACCCTGAAGGCATTCAATTTTGGGCTGGTGCCTTCAGGGTAAGTGTTTTTTTATAAAAAGATGCTTAATTTAAGGCTGTAAACTACCTTGTGGTGTATTTAAGTTCTAAAACCTTATTAATATCCATTCTCTTAGCTTATGAAGAAAATCTACTTGCTTGGATTGCTGTTGATCAGCTGCACCGCCTGGCTCAAGGCACAAGACAGTACCGAAACCATCGCCCCTGATCGCCCGGGTTTTGGAGACGCGGTTTCAATTGTAAGCCCCAAACAGTTACAAATTGAAACTGGATTTTGGTTCGAATCTGATCGCGACAGAGCCGTCACAACACAAGGGTTGGGCTTAAACTCAACGCTTTTTCGTTATGGAATCTCCGAGCAGGTCGAACTTAGACTGGATTACAACCTCTGGCGAATCAGAGTCGAAACTCCACGAAATCTGGATAAATCAACTGGGTTTTTCCCGTGGCGATTCGGTATGAAAGCGGCCCTCTGTTCCAATAAGGGAGCTCTCCCTGCCGTTACCTTCATCGGAATGATGGGAATGCCGTGGAGTGCATCCGAGGATTTTAAGCCGGATGCAGTGAGTCCAGATTTACAACTATCATTTGCCAATGCCATCAATGAATGGCTGAGTATTTGTTACAATCTAGGCACCAGTTGGGATGGGGACAACCCTAACCCCGAAACCTACTACGCGCTCTCCACTGAGTTCAGTTTTTCTCCTAAAATTGGGGCCTATTTACAAGGGCATGGGTCTTCTCAAAGGAGCTGGCTTTCTGGAATTGGTTTTTCCAGTACCCATCAAATCTTTACAGAAGCAGGACTGATGTATTACCCCAAAGCTAATATTCAGATTGACTTATCGGGCGGCATCAGGGTGTCAGAATATGACGGAGATTGGACTTCCTATAATGCAAATCGAAGCTATTACTTTGCTACAGCGGGCTTGTCCTGGCGGTTTCCAAGGTAATTCCGTCCTTCCTGACTAAATTTGTAACTATTTAGCAGCCGCCTGCGGCGGAATTTTTTACCACAAAGGAACAAAGGCACAAAGACATTAAGCTCTAAAATGTTGTGTCTTTGTGCCTTTGTGCCTTTGTGGTAAAAAAAATTGAATGTAAAATCCACCGCAGGTGGATGGGTGCTAAATAGTTACCTAAATTGTTACATTTGTACATCTCTTCATTTAATATTTTGTAGTGGAACTACTCGTCATCATCATTTTTAACTTCATCAACGGCATATTTGCACTTTCTGAAATTGCGCTGGTATCGGTCAAAAAACAGCGCATGATTCAATTGGCGGAAAAAGGGAGTGCTCGTGCTCGGAAAGTGTTACAATTGCTCAAAAAACCAGAAGAATTCCTTTCGGCGGTACAAATTGGCATCACGCTGATTGGTATCGTTTCTGGGGTTTATGGCGGAGCTACCTTGACTGATAACTTTCGCCCAGTGGTGGAGCAGGTAGAGGTCTTACGTCCCTATGCCGGCCAAATTGCCTACGTTCTGGTGGTGGCCTTGATTACTTATTTGTCCATCGTTATTGGTGAGTTGATCCCAAAAACGCTGGCGATGAAATATGCGGAGCCGGTGGCCTTGAGCATCGCTGGATTCATTACGGTTTTTTCCAAAATTGCGCGCCCTTTTGTCTGGTTACTGACCACGACCACCAGATTGGTATTTATGGTTTTTGGCGTTAAACCAGCCGAGGAGGAAAAAATCACCGAAGAAGAATTGCGCTACCTGATCAAAACCGCGGGCCGTCAAGGGCTTTATGAAAAAGAAGAAAGTGACATCCACAACAATGCCATTTCTTTCGCCGATTTGCGCGCCAAGTCTCTGATGACCCACCGGCTGGAGGTGGAATGGGTTGATGTCAGCGACCCTTTCGAAAAAATTGAGGCTACTTTATTACAAAGCAATCACTTCCAGTTCCCGGTTTGTGACGACAAGCACGACAACATCCTGGGCTACCTACACGTCAAAGACTTTTTTTCCAAAAAAAATGAACCTGGTTTTCAAGTACGCAGCATCATTCGGGAGCCCATTTTTATTCCGGAAAGCCAATTTGCAATTGACATTTTGCAGCAGTTCAAAAAGCAACGCTGCTATTTCGGCATCATCATCGATGAGTTTGGGGCTTTTGAAGGGATCATCACTTTGCACGATCTTGCCGAGGCCCTGGTTGGAGATTTGCCGGATCAAGGAGAAGAGGAGCAAGGCATCATTGCACGGGAAGATGGCTCCTTATTGGTCAGCGGCACCGTACCCATCAATGCGCTCAATCATTTTATGAAAACGGATTTTATTCCCGAAAAAAGTGTGTTTTTTACTTCGGTGGCTGGTTTTGTCATTCACCAAACTGAGCACATTCCCAATGTCGGCGAGCACTTTGAATTCAACGGTCGACGGGTTGAAATTGTGGATAAGGATGGGGTGCGGATTGATCAGGTGATTATTCATCCGGAGGTGACAGTAGGTTGAATACAACTCCATAAAATGGATTAGGCTCGAACGCCAAAAAAACGACTTCGATATTGGAAACAAGTTTTTGGGGCTAGGATCAAAGCTTGAAAATTGTTTTTCAAAATAAGAATTGTTATTGTTGTTATTGTTATTGTTATTGTTGTTATTGTTGTTGTTGTTGTTGTTGTTGTTGTTGTTGAAAATCAACCAGCAAAAATGGTAAAGAAAGCAATATGGAATGAACGGAAACAAAATAAGTAAACGAGTTGGGTATATTGAAACCCAACTCGTTTACTTATTTCTCAATTTGATTTCACGAGCAAGGTCTTTCAAGTCTGCAGGTTCAATATTATAGGAAATTGGATAGTAAAAGGAATACACTATTTTACCCGTTTGAGAATTGATCACTGTAAGGTATTTGTCTGTAGAACTTTTGAGGTAGAGTAAGTAGTAAAAGGGTTCAGCTTCCTGCAAAATCATTTCATTCAGCTTTTCGCTGGATACCAGCTTATATTGGTGCGGGTATTCTTTAAAAATTTCAGATTCTTCATGCTTTTTGTCCTCTTTACCGGACATTTTGCTGAATTTTATAAGGATGTAATCAGGCACATAGAGCGTTTGTTCCTTGAGTTTGCTAATTTCCTCCTGGTCGTAAATAGCCGTGTACAAAGATCTTTTTTCACCTTTTTCCAGGTCAAGCATCAATTGTTGGATGTAGTTTTTAAGGATTCCGGGGCTCCAATTGTAAATGTGTTGATCTCCATCATAAGATAGATTCCTCAAAGAGTCGGGATTTGCCAACAAAAAAAAGTCAGTATACAGCTCTGTTCTCGTGATGAAAGAACGGTCGCGATAATCACGTTTTTTTTCCTCTTTATTAAAAAATTTATCGCTGTAGGTGGAAATGGACAAGAAGAAGTGAGTAAAATCATATGTTAAACTAGGTCTACGATAGCCCCCGGGATCAACCCTATAATTCGTAACTGTTTTACTCAACCAATCAATGCCGAAGAAGAAAGCTCCTGGTTCAATTTTAGTGCTTACATCTTCATATGAGATAATTTCAAAGCTGGAAAAGGTCCAATATTTTTTGAATATTTCGATAAACGGTTGTGCTTCTGACGAAGAGGGATCTTGCATCAAGATATAAGTCTTACCCGTTTTGATTTTCGGGATTAGTGTCGGATCTAGAATACCGTACTGGGCTTTTGCCGAGGAAAATACGGCCACAAGAATCAATGTCAGTAGTGGAGTACACCGCAAATGCCGCCTGAAATCCAAGAATGGCCTCCATATCGATGTTAAGCACTTAGGAGACGGATTATTTTTTGTGGAACACATGATAATTGATTGTTAATTGTGGACTTAAAGTTGTCTATTTTATTGGCTTTAAATAATCAAAGCCCTACATAATTGTTGTAAAAACCACAAGCGTAAGAAGACCAATCATTAGTGCTAAAATTCCAATTAGAATACCAAGCCATGCAAACAGCCGTGATTGTCCCCGGCGTATGGCTCGGAAGCCAAGTATCACCCCAACCAAACCTAGTATGCCCAGTGGTGGAAAAACAAAACACAGGCCAAATGAACCGATGCTAATTAAAAGAGATGCTAGGGCCTTTCCATTGCGACGACCAGGTGAGGACTGTTCAGATGCTCGGGTAATTTTTTTTTGACTTGGCCGCTGTACAAAGTTTAATTGGGGAGAGACAGCTTTTGTATTAATGTTTTTGGTGTGATTATCTTGTGCAGATGGCTTTGATTTTTCAATTATTGGGTAGGAAAGCGCTATACTAGCTCTTGTATCAACGCAAACCACGCACAGGATAAGAATCATGAATAAAACCGGTAGAAATTTTTTCATGGTGTTGATTTATCAGATCCAAGGAATTGAAGATTATCACACAATAAACGCAATTCTGAGGATAAATTATACATGAATGGTGAGCTTGAATTGGATTTAATTATCCTGGACTTCAGCTTCGAAAGTACAGCATTTATACCTAAAGAAGATATAGTAATTGGCATTTCATGCACCAGCTAAAACATCTCTTATACTGAGTTTGCTGCTGCTTGAAACTAAAGCCCAACAAGCTCCGGACTATGCGTAAAAACAATCTTACAATCGGGATGCGCCTCCGCGAAATCCCACAACTCCCCAAAAGTTTTTTTATACGCCCCCCAATCGTCAAAAAACAAACGTACAATCGACTTGGGCAAAATCCCCGCCCGCCAAGGTTCCAATTGCCAGGCAGCATCAGCTGCTAAAAAAACCGGGCCATCCGAGGTTTGCAACAAAGCGCCCAATTGCCCACGTCCATGCCCGGGTAAGGCGTACAGCAGCATACTTCCATCGTCAAAAAGATCGTAAGCGCTATCCTTAAGGTTCAATTGACCCAGTTCTGCATCATCAATGCATTGAATGCGCTGACCCAGATCGCCAGGGATTAAATCTGGCAAAATTCCTTTGCTTACGGCAGCCCAACCCTTAACCGTACTGGCTTGTGCCCAGGCCGAAGCGCTACAAAACACTCTGGCATTGGGAAAATCATGCAAACCCGCAATGTGATCGCCGTGAAAATGAGAAATGATGATGCTTTTGATTTGATCGGGTGCATAACCCAAGGTTTTTAGTCGCTCTACTGCGGGTTCATGCGTTTCCAAAAACATAGGGGTCATCAGGGCATACAGGCGGTAAGGCCAATGAGCCGTGGCGCTGCGAAAACGGGGTGCATACCCGGTATCAAACAACATCAGGCCCTGCTCTGGGTGCTCAATCAAAGCCCAGGTCGCATAAACCTTGCAGTGCTTTTGGCCATTTACCGGATCAATCACTTTGCCATGAGCGACACAATAACCAGAATGAAAAATCTGGAGCTTTACTGTTGTTGAGCCTGGTACCATGTCACGAATTCTTTGACTCCATCCGCTGTATTTTGAATGGGCGAATAATTTAATTTTTCCCGCGCCTTACTGATGTCCATCGTCATGGAAGTACTCAGAATACCTACGCTGTAACGGGTTAAGGCGGGTTCTTTCCCACCCATAAAATACCGATGGATAAACTCATTGAGGCCAGCTGCGGTTAAGGCGATACTGGCGGGTACTTTTTTGGTAACCGGTGGCAAGTCCAATGCTTTCAGGAAAAGGCCGATGCTATCCCAGAGTGGTTTGGGTTCTCCATTGGTGATGTTGTACACTTCCCCGAAAGCGCTGTGCTCGGCATTCAGACAACATTCGACCGCCCGAATGACGTTGGCCACACAGGTCAGGTCAACTATATTTTTGCCATCCCCTACAATCTTGAGTCGCCCCTCGTGGTAGGCCCGCAAAACCCGTGGAAAGATCACCGCATCTTCCGCGCCAATGATTGCCCGGGGGCGCAGGGCGATGGTTTCAAAATCAGGGCGATTCAATCGTAAAACTTCCTGCTCAGCCTGGTACTTGGTCGTTGCGTAGTGGTTGACCATCGGATTGGGCAGTGGGTCAGATTCTTTGATGTTGAAGCGATCTTTGTAGGTAAAATACACACTTGGCGTGGAAATGAGGATAAAACGTCGGGTACCTTGAGTCTGAGCAACCTGCAATAAATTCAAAGTGGATTTTACATTGGCGTCGTAAAACTCCTGATAGGTTCCCCAGGGCGAGGACAAACCTGCGCAGTGGATGACCACGTCGGCCCCCAGCGCCAGTTGCTCACAATCGGCTAAATTGGTTAAATCAGCCGATTCATAATGGCAACCCAGGGCTTCAAATTCAGCCTTGCGTTCGTTCCGGCGCCCGGTGCCCAGCATTTCGGCTTGCGGGTAGGTTTGACGAAGGCTTTTCAGTAAGCGGCCACCTACAAAGCCGGAGGCTCCGGTGATGAGGATTTTTTTGGGAAACATGTCTTTAGAGTTACGAATTTTTCGAATGACGAGTGACGAATTAAAGGGCAGCCGATCACACGTCATTCGTCATTCGAAAAATTCGTCATTTCACCAGTTTATTATTCTCATCCGGGAAAACAATCCAGGGTTTAAACGTCTTGGCTTCTTCAAAATCCATCCAGGCGTAGCCAATGATGATGAGGATGTCGCCCACTTGTACGCGGCGCGCAGCAGCTCCATTTAGGCAAATCATACCTGAACCCCTCTCCCCTTTGATGATGTAGGTTTCAAGGCGTTCACCATTGTTGTTGTTGACAATTTGAACGCGTTCACCTTCAATGAGGTTGGCTGCGTCCAGCAAGTCTTCGTCGATGGTGATGCTGCCGATGTAATTCAGGTTGGCCTCCGTGACCTTTACCCGGTGAATTTTGGATTTGAATCTTTGGATCAACATAGGGTACAAAGATAAGGACTTTTGTGGAAGTTGAGAAGGTTGAGGGAGGTTGAGAAGGTTTAGGCTACCGCGAGCAACTTAAACAGTGGATGCGTCTAAGTCGCTCGCGGTAGCCTAAACCTTCTCAACTTTCTCAACTTAATCAATTTGTTTCCTGCAAAACATTGCCAGTCCCCAATCAGTTTTCCACAAGTTGTTAATATTTGGCCAGAAAAAATAAACCACAAACACTACCTTTGTGGTTTAACCTAAGTAACTTACCCGGAAAAAGGACTACACGTCATGAAGTTTAGCGTATCATCATCAGAGTTACTGAAGCAATTGCAAGTTGCAGCCGGCTCGATTGGCTCAAACCCTGTTTTGCCCATTCTTGAGGACTTTTTATTCAGCATTGCCGACAATAAGTTGACCATTTCTGCTACCGATCTGGACACTGCCATCACCACCCATATGGATGTGATGGCCGACACCGATGGAACGGTTGCGGTGCCTGCCAAAATCTTATTGGATACGCTAAAAGCGCTGCCCCAACAACCCATCACGTTTACCATTGACGAAAACACCTTCGGCATTGAGATCACTTCGGCGTATGGTAAGTACCGTTTGTCGGGTGAAAATGGCCAGGATTTTCCAGCGATTCCAGAACCGGAGTCCGGGGATGACACCATCACCTTGCCTTCCAATGCCCTGATTCAGGGGGTGAATAAAACCTTGTTTGCCACTAGCAACGACGAGTTGCGCCTGGCGATGATGGGGGTTTATTTTCAGGTGGATTTCAGCAAAATCACCATGGTCGCTACCGATGCCCACAAACTGGTGCGCTACACCTTCACCGATTTGAGCAGCGAGGTGAGTACTTCCTTTATTTTGCCAAAAAAAGCATTGAACCTCCTCAAAAACGTATTGCCCGCTGGCACCGAGGTGAAAATGTCTTTCAATAAAGCCAACGCTTTTTTCAGTTTCAACGATACGCAAATTTCCTGCCGCCTGATTGATTCGCGGTACCCGGACTACCATGCGGTGATTCCGGTGGACAATCCCAATCTGCTGACGATTGCTCGTGCAGATTTTGCCAGCTCGCTGCGCCGCATCGCGATTTACGCCAACAAAACCACCAATCAGGTGATTTTGAACGTGTCGCAAGGCACCTTGATCGTTTCGGCTCAAGACCTTGATTTTTCCAATGAAGCCACCGAAAAGCTGACTTGCACCTACGAGGGCGACCCATTGATGATTGGATTCAACGCCAAGTTTTTGCTGGAGATGCTGACGGTGCTGGAATCAGACGAAGTGCGTATGGAATTGTCTACTTCTACCCGTGCAGGGATTTTGTTGCCCGTGGAAGAAGTTCCTGGAGAAGACATTTTGATGCTGGTGATGCCCGTGATGTTGAGCAATTGATGCTAAAAATAAGTGGAGAAATTTTTTGAATGAAAAATTTCTCCACGCTCCTTTGCCCCACGCCCAAATGTTGAGTACCCAATAAACCGTAAATGAAACACTCCATCATTCTGCTAGGCATGGTCGTCGCCTTGCTGGCAGCTTGTAAACAACAAGCCGAACTTCCCAAAACACCTGAAGAAGTAGTCAAAGCCTACCAGGCTTATTACGATCAAAATCGTTTTGATGAAGCCAAAGCGCTCAGCACCCTGGCGGAACAAAGCCGCCTGGACAATCTGGCGAAAATGATGCAGGAGCAATCCGCAGATTCTACCCAACTCACCACTTCTTTTCTTTCCTTAAAATGCCGGACCAAGGGCGACTCGGCCTTTTGCCAATGCCGCTGCAAAGATCAATACGAAACCTACAAAATCGAATTTGTGCTGCTGCGGCGCAAAAACCAGTGGCTCATCGATGCGCCCAAAGAGGAAAAATACGATTACGATATTCCAGATGTGGATGCGGGGGTAGATACCTTGTTTAATTTGTTGGATGTGGAAAGGGAGCAGTAAACGGGTTGAGGAAGGTTGAGAAGTTGAGGGAGGTTTAGGCTACCGCAGCGGCTTAGACAAGGACATTGTCAAAACCGCTGCGGTAGCCTAAACCTCCCTCAACTTTCTCAACCTCCCTCAACCTTACTAAGGCTTCGCCACCGTCCGATCCTTCGGATACTTCAACCAATATTTGAAGCGCAAGGTTTTGCTGCCGTAGGCTGGAACTTCCAGGTGCCAGAGCAATTTACCAAAATCGGCCGAGTACTGTGCTCCACTTCTTTCCTCCAGTTCCACCGTGATGTCATCTTGTTTGGATACCGGGATTTGATCCAGGATTTCGATGTTGATAGGGATTTTTTTGTTGTTTTTAACCACGATATCGTAGGCTACTAACTCCCTTTTGAAATTGTTCAGGAACTTGGGCGTGTAGGCCAGATCGGTGGGTTTTACCCGCTTGATGCTGATGTCTTCGTCGCGCCCAAGGGAAAGCAGTAGCGTGTCGGACACCGTTTTGGTATCAATTTCGGACTGGCCTACATAAGTATCCTTGAAGAAAATCTGCGCCGTTCCCGACAGGAGGCCATAACGACCATAGTTTGGAATTTTGGCCAGCAAAAATACCCCAGGATCCATTTTAGGTACGGCATGGTACTGGTAAATGGCGTCCATTTGTTCTTCCTTGTAACGCACCGTTTGCGGCTCAGCACCGGATACGATGCTTTGGGGCGCCGTGATTTCAAATTCTTCCCCACTGGCATTCTCCTCAAGCACAACTTCTTCATCCGTAACGGCTACCTCGCCTACATCGCCAAAGCCAGAGGAAGGCTTGGCCATGTCGCGGCGGTCTTCGGAACGCGTCTGGGAAAGGTTGTATACATTGCTTTGTACACCAGCTCTGCCAACCAAGCCATCATCCAGATCACGGATCGGGCGAGCCACATAATAATCAATAAACTGCGGGGTCAAAATGGGACGGTTGTTGTTACTTAGAGGCCGGGCAGAAGACAATTTGAGCTTGACCGCTTGCCAATCAAAGCCGGATTGTTGGCTTACTACGGCTTTGTACACCATGCGCAAGGGCTTATCGACCGCTTCGGCGCGCAGGTCGTATGCAGGAGTCCAATACGCCTGGGTGATGAAATACACACAACTGATGTTCAGGGTTTGAGCGGTAGCTGATTCGATTTGCAGCACAATTTCGCCCAGGGTTTGGGTTTCGCGGTGATTGAATTTGCGCAGGCGCTCGTTCATCCCCGCCATCAGGCGATCTTCCTTGCGGCGCTGGAAGGTGATTTCCAATTGGCGGTTTTTGATTTCGGTGAGGCGCGTGCGGTAGTACTGGGTCATTTCTTTCCAATCGTTGACACTCAGGGTACTGTTTTCCCCGGCGCCTACGCGCTTTTGGTTGTCTTGCAGGCTACTTTCTTCTTTGTTGAGGATTTCGTTTTCAGCCATGAGGCGCAGGATGCGGTCGTTGACGGTTTCAATTGAATCCTGCAAGGCTTTGATGGCCGCGCCATTGGGCTGGTTCAACTCGATGGTCGCCCGCCGAAAAAAGGCCGACAACAAATCCGCTTTGCCCTCAATCCGGACCTGAATGCTGTTGGGGTTCAGGTCGACGGGCAGTTTTTCAAACACGATCTGGTTGCTGCCGGCCGTCAGGCGCACCGAGGCAACATTGGTCAGTTTGGCCCCGCTGCGGTACACCGTTGCTTCCGTGATGCGTGAGGGGATGCGGGTTTCGGCCCAGGCTTGCAGGCCGGAAAAGAGGAATAGGATGATGAAAATGTGTTGTTTCATGGTGATGTTTTTTTACGCACGATGGTAGGATGCGAGGGGTAGAGAAAATGCATATGACGGGAGGAAAAACATTTCAATTTTTTTTGGAAATAATCGGAACTAGTGTTTTTTCTTTCCCTGTCCCTTTAAACGGCGGCCATTGCCCCTCTCCACTCGGCTATATACACAGCAGTAGAAAAGTAAAAAGCAGGTGTAGCTAAAAATGGCCTTCTAGATAAAATCATGCTCATCCACATTTTCGTCGTAGGTACCATTCAGTATGTCTTGTATAGATATTTCAATTGCATTAAGTAATTGCACAAAGGGCTGTTCTTTCTCTTCGGGTAACTTATACAAATTGACCCTTGAATATTGCCGTTTTATTGAGTCAGAAACTGCTGATATTTTGACCTGATAGTGGTATTGATTGCTAACCTTCCCCACTTCCTCTAATGCATCATGCAAGCGAAAAACAACCCGTTGGTGTTTTTGGATACGATCATCTAGCTCATTGATCACATGCAGAATATCTGACTTTAAATGCGCTGGGAGGGACTGGAAATTTAGATGTTTTTCCTCTCTCCTTAACCGATTGAGTTCAATTTGAAATCGACGAATCTCTAGTCTAGATTTGGTTGTTTCAGTCTGAATGGTTTCACACAAGATATCTCTTCTGTAGATAAAACCTGATGTTGATACCCCATCTTTGGTGGAGGTCAATGCTGCAAGTTCTATGGCTTTTAAATAAACCGCATATCCAAAAATACCAATGGTAGTAGATGTAATCCAGAACAATGGATTCGCCCAAAGTTCAACAAAATCTAAGCGCACTAAGCCTAGCAAAATATTGAATAATGCGTTCATAACTTTTGATTTTCGGGTTAAATGATTGGGATCCGGCGCAGACTTGGCGGTGAGTGATGCTCAATTTCACGTAGATATACGGCTTCTAATCCTAAAGCTTTAATCCCTGGCTTTACTACGGCCTTTACGACTATAAACGCCCCTTCTTGCTCTGGATATACCATACTGCGGACCCAAATTTTAGTGCCAGTTGTCGGAGATTCTAACAGGTAGCCGCTTTTCAACATAGGGACATAGTAGGACTCTATGATTCTACCTTCTACCCATACAGTGTCATTCATAAAATTGGGTAGTTCGTTCACCAATTGGTCTAACTCAACCACTACGGGGCCTTGAACATGGCGGATGAAACTCCCTGCTTGGTTACTAAGCCAGAGGTAGACAAGTACAATTAATGGTGTCCAAAATAGAATTTTAGCAAATAGTTGTTTCATGACTTTATGGTTTATGGTTAAATGATGAAAGGCAAAACTTGAACTGCCCTATGGTGCAGGCCCCATAGGTGAAGTAAAGTAATAAAGGAGCAAGAAAAAAATAATGGCGAAAGCAACTAAGAGGACCTTGAAGCTAGGCCTTCTGTAAAAAGGTATTTTACGAATCCGATAATAATCGAAGCGCCCTCGTCTCTCATGAACAAGTTCATAACCTTCAGGCGGCAATTCATTAAAGTGAAAGCGATTTTCCATGATTGAAGCCATTTGATGATAATTTGGAACCTAAGCCCAAATTGCATGGCTTTACAATCAATTGCATTTCTAACTTAGAACAGTATTATATCATAGCGTATTTTCGATAGTGCCGGGCGGCTTGGGCGGCGGTCTCAAAAGCCCATTCTACTCGAGATTTACCGACTATTGATTTTTGGTGAGCCCGGACTCGGTACAACTTTTTATTCTCATCCTTTTTCTTCAAACTAGGTCCATAAAGTTCCTTAGAAATTTGCGACACACTCTTCTTATTCGCTAGTAATGTAAGTACCCGGCGTTCTGTCTCAGTAAAATTAAGGCGATCTAAATGAAGAGCATTAACTTGCGCAAGAACGTATGATTCAATCTCCTGCATAGGCCAACCATTCCGGGTAATAGATGGTTTTTGAATGATTAGGTCAAGTGGAATATTGTCGTCATTCAACTCGATCGGTTGATTAATCTTGTGCCCTACTGTACGATTACCGATGATTTTAGGGCCTTCAGGACATTGCTCAATGAGTAATTGAGATGTCAGAAAAACAGGAAAGTAAACACCCTTGCTATCCTTGAAATATATGAATATTTGATAAATAAGTTCACTTAACGTGCTAAGGGACAAGCCACTCTTTGCAATATATTGATAACCTGCACTAGCTTGAAAGACGTATCTAAATCTAGTGCTTTCGTGAATCTTTTGCTCCAAATCATACAAAGACCTAAACTCATGATCAGAGTACCCAAATTGCCCAAACCCTTGGACATTAAAAAGGCTGAAATCACGAATGTCAACTGAATAACAAAATTGAGATAGGCTTGGCATAAAGGGGATTTTCAGTTGTGGGTTAAGTGATTGATCTGAAAATTGCTGCTGGGCTGTAAAGCCCAATTCAACAATCCTTAAGTACGAAGGTGTTTTGGTTCTCTTGCCCATTGCTTGAAAATTTTGTTTTTTCAATAAATTACCTAATAAAGTTAGGTTTTTTCAAGCAAAAAGGCAATCGATTAATAGGAAGCTAAAAAAATATTGCAAAACATGAAGAAATGTTAATTTTTTCATTGTAAAAATGAAAGATTTAAGGTGCCATTATATTGTATTTCGCATTTTTTTTGCAATTTTCGCAAATGAAAAAACTTATGTATATGAATAAAAACCCTTCAGGCTCGAAAAAAATGTCCCTTGACGCTTTAAAAGAACTAAGAGATCAGGTAGAAGCTAAATATCTTCAGGATACAAACCAAACAAAGGTAGATATTGAAATTTGTTATTCTAAAACCTCAAGGTGGTCTTCTCCTCCCAGTTTGAATGATGAATTAAATAACAAAATCCGCCCCGTTTTAGCGGAACTTTCCAAGGCAAAAAGGAAGCGAGGGGTGGAAAAAGAGGAATACGTAGATGATGATGGTCTGGCTCAAACTTATTATCGGGTACCTATTAGGTGGTTAAAAGAAACTGCCAGCCGGAAAAACTCAAAAGGTGGCATAAACCCTCATGAGATTCATCAAATCATTTGGACCGCTTACCTGAATAATTACACTACTATTGAAGATGTTGAAAAACAGGAAAAAAGCAAATCGGGCAAGCGCCATTTTAATGTTTATTATTATAGCTATTTCCACCGGAGAATTAAATCATTCAATTTTTCTATCAACATTGACCAAGAAATTGGCGAAGCCAGCGGCTGGATTGAGGGTGGGCATGATCCTAAATTAGAAGTGAAAAAAATTTATAGATTTGAAAAGAATTTAATAGTTGATTTGGCTCAAAGGGATGGAAGTTGGCCATTTCGCCTTTCTCTTTTCATTGGGGAAGATACCTCAATGAGCTCTAAAAAGGAATACCCAGGGATTCTTCATGGCTTTGATCGGCTTACTGACTTGATTTCAACTTTTGTAATTTGTTTAGATCAAGATTCTGATAATAAGCTAGATACAACAGCAAAAAGAATTCTACATCTTTTAAGAGGATATCTAAAACTCAATGCAAAAACAGGCGATGGCGATATTACATCAATAAACCAACTTACCGTCCGAGGTGAAGTTTTGAGTAAATACCTTCATCTTGCTGGTAAAGAATGGTTGCTATGGGGTGTTTATCGCTCCCGCGAAATATTTCAATCCAGATTAGTGATACATGACGACCTAAGTGGAACACTCTATACGGCTCAATCCAATGATCTGTCTGAGCAAAAAGTCATTATAGATATTTCTCAAATTAATGAAAGGATCATTATGCAAACCTTTCCGAGCGAGGGCACTCAAAAAGGAATCATTTGCCAGTGGAAAATGGATGGCCGTGCAGGTGCAAAAATAATTGCAGGTGTATTCACGCATGGCGGAATTTTGAATGAACTGAAACCTTATAGTGGCTATATGGTAATGTGCCCATTGCCCGAAAAAGAGGAAAAGGATACCCAATTTAGATTAGATGGGTACGACCTAGTGCCCATTAGAAGTATTCCTATTGATGAGAAATTCAAAGAAATGGTGGATGCATATCCTCTTTTGGGTAAAATGTATAAGTTGCTACGTGAAAGCATATTAGAGCATCAGCAAGAAGAAGAAACCCTATTTAACTTGCCTGACCTCACAAGTAGAGGCAAGACTTAAACAGTGTTTAAGGGCAAGTAGAAGCTCTTCATAGCTAATTAAGTCGCCGCCAATACCTTGTTTTACTTCATTGATGGAAAAATATTGCCCCCCCTTAGGGCAAAGCGCTTTGGTAATTTTTTTAAAATTTTCGGCTCCTTGTACATCTACTCGGATGCTATAACCATTCCCTAGCAAACCTTCTTCCTGCATAATGTTATATAAAATAGCACCTTTATTAGGGGATTGGCTGATGGCTTCTATTCCTGCTTTTATTCTGGATATCAATCTTTTGTCATAAAAAAACTGCTGCAAGGTAAATAGCTTTATTGGGCGAGAATGGATATCAAACCCCGAGGTGGAGGAAGCGCTTGGTGGTTCAGCATATATTCCCTGAAAAATCAAGGTTACGCCTATAGCGCGCTTAACATTGATAGCAGCGGACAAGACAGTATCAGGAGCCATTGTCTTGCTCTGAAGTTTTTTTTCCATTTGGTGTTGATTATTACTTTACGGTTATTAGCGGAATAAAAGATATGCTTTAGCTGATAGGACTAAGATTATTGAATACAATTTATTGCAAAAAATATCAAGTCCATCTTCTTTTTCGCAATTAGAATAAGTTGTTTCGCAAAAAAAAACGCGAACAATTGTTCGTGCGGGGAAATTGAAATTTTGGACTTATAACAATTCATGTACCTCCATCCGCAACCTCCGCTCCAACATCCCCCCTTCCCGTGCGTAACCCACCACTACTTCTTCGGCTAATTTGATCATCAAATCATTCCGCATTGCTGCGGTATTCTCTGAAACTCTTTTAACCTGATTTCCAAACGGAGATACAATCAATAATCGCCCTTCGTCAAGCGCCTTTTGAATCCGTGGCTCCCACTTTGCTTTTAAACCTCTGGCCAATACCATGATGACCGGCTGTTTGCCTTTGAGCAGGTAGTGCAACACATCCTTTTCTAAAGTACTGTGAAATCCACTAATCACACAGCGCCCCTGATCGCGCATGGCAATGGCCCAATCGTAACATTTGAGTACAACCTCGGCAGCTACCTCGCGCGAGCATAAAAAAGTAGTCTTGTGCTCTTTTAGTAGCTCTAGATTGCCGATATGTGAAATCTCGTAGTCTGCCACAATCATTTGATGGTATTTTGATTGGCGATGCTGCCAATGATGATGGCCTTGCTCTCTTCTAATGGATAA
>JAAFHQ010000330.1 GCA_013298445.1 Chitinophagales bacterium
CCCTACAACTCCAGCTTTCCGACATCGAACTAAATGGCATCCGCCGGGAATACCTGGAACTGATCCACAAGTTGCGCAATGCGGGAGTTCAA
Organism: Chitinophagales bacterium; assembly: GCA_013298445.1. GTDB lineage: Bacteria > Bacteroidota > Bacteroidia > Chitinophagales > Saprospiraceae > Haliscomenobacter. The sequence continues at coordinate 93 of JAAFHQ010000330.1, forward strand.
GTATCCGACCGCCGGGCCGTGAAAATCCAGCGCCTGGTGGCTGCCAGTGCCCTGCTCTGCGAGCGGGATCACGCCCTGGTATCCGACCTCTGGGTGGCGCGCTACATTTGGGATACCGAGGAGCAACGCGAGGTAATTGCTGAGATCGTCAATTCGGTCTTTGCCAAAGAAGAAAGCTCCGAAGTCCAACATCCCCGCGCCCGCAACAGCTCAGCCCCTAATGCCGATGATTTGTACCGGGAGGTTGAAAACATTGGCCAGCAATGGGACAATGCTCAGCTTAGTGCAGCAGAAAAAGCAGTGCTCAAAGACAAGTTGCGCTACCTGAGCGGGCGCTGTGCCTGGATTGTCGAAAGCACCCAACGGGAGTTTGTACAAACTGCCGTGGATCAATTGTGGACCAAAATGATGTAGAGGCAATCCTATGTGGTTGCCTTTGCCAAATTCCCAATAATTCGACCTGTAATGGAAAACTGGGTATTGATATTCAAAAAGTGTGACCTTCCCTATTTAGCCACAGTACGCTGCTGGTCGGGGATGTACGCTGCCGAAATAGAAGATGAGGTGTGGTTGCGTTGCCCGATGCTACACGCAGATTTGGATCAAGCGCTGCGGGCATTGCCTGCCATGCACAGCTATCGGCAAGATGCTCAGGGTTTGTTGTTTCCTTTGGGTGGAAATACTCCAGTTTCCAAACTGCCTGCGCTGGACTGGCAACCGATGAAACAGTTCATCCCTGTCGAATTGCCCGGTTCCGCCCTGCCTGCTCAATTGACGCAGCAGTACACTTTACACTTGTTGCCCGCCGCGGAATACCATCCTGGGGCAGCATTAAAAGTCAAACTGGCTGATTGGCAGGCCTATGCAGAAACTGCTCCGGAAATTCGTTTGTCCGCCTTGCACTTTGCCTTGTCCGCAGGGGAGGATGTGCTGGTGATGGGTGAACCACTACCCCCTTTGCCAGGAGAGGAATATTGGTTGCGGGGCTCCATCTTGCTGCCGGCTGCTTATGATCTGGAATGGCCTTTGCTGGCGCAGTTGTTCAATCAGCGAGAGAACGGTAAGGGGACGTTTTTTTTACTATTTGAAAAAGATGGGAATTGGCAAAAAATTGAAAAACGGTGCTTTGTTCCGGCGAGTCGGGCGGGGATAAGGCAAAGTAAAGTTGGACATGGATGATAATATACAAAAAGCCTTTGACTTTTTCAGCCCAGGAAACAACAACTTCTGGCGCTGGGCCGATCAAGGGGAAATAATTGAGTGGACAACGGGAGAAACCATTGTTTACAGGCGTGAGCTGAGGGAATTGCTGAGTCTTTTCAAAGGTAAAGGTTTGCCACCAACCGAAGCCGTTTTAATGATCCTCGATGCTTGCAAAGACAATTGGGATGCGGAGCATTTTGTATCAAAATTAAACAAATTGGCTGGGTTCGAAGACATTCCCGCCCCAATTTGGATGCCAGATGATGTCGTTGCAAAACTGCCTGCATTGAAAAAACAACAATTTTTAGCCATTAAAACATTGATAGAGGTCTCTAGATTGCCTAAAGAAATGCGTTCAAATGACAATCGTACGCTGATTTTGTTGAATGTATTTAAATACTCACCTAATTATCTAACGCCTGCTGATGACGCTAGGCGTCATTTGTATGTTTTCGGCGGCGATATTTTTACCAATTGGGTCAAAAGCCAAATACTGCATGATCACAATCGAGTTGCCGAATCTATCGAAGCATTAAGCCTGTTCCCGGATTGGGTTGATTTAGAAGAGCTTCTCCACACAGGCCTGGAACAAATCCCTGAACCAGCCTCTCTACCCATTCCCGAACCCATCCCCAGCAACGACGATCTCCTCACCCAACTCGCCCAAGACCCCCAAACCGCTGGCCTGGCCCGCCTAACCAAGCGCCTCATCGCCGCCCTCAACATCCCGCCGCATACCCAGGGTGCGAGTGATCAACCCCTGGGCGGCGTATCCGACATCAGCAATCGCGGCGACTTCGACCGCCTATTGCTGAGTGAACTGGCCAACGACGACGACACGCTCAGCGCCCGCCTCGTGAACAACGAAGCCCTGTACTTGCGCCGTGAAACGCCCCCCGATCCGCAGGTTCAGGAGCGGGTAATTTTAGTGGATACCAGTTTGCGATTGTGGGGAATGCCGAGGGTCTTTGCCGTATCCGCTGCCTTGGGTTGTGCACTGAACAATCACCAAAAAGCCGGAATTTCAGCCTTTGCATTGGGTAAGGAGATTATAGGCCCCAATGCCTTGGCCACTAAGGAGGAAGTCATCCATTTTTTGGAGCAGCAAAGCCCGGTTTTGCACAGCGGTGAGGCTTTGCGCGCCTTTTTCCGTCAACAGCCTCAATCAGCCCAGCGGGCAGTTTTTTTCATCACCAGCGAGGAGGTGATGGCGGATAAAAACTTCAGCTTGATTTTTGCGGAGCAACAACAGCATTTGGATTATTTGCTGGTTTTGAGTCGGACGGGCACTTTGTTGTTTTATAAGCTGGTGAATGGGCAGCGGAGTTTGATGAATACAAGTGTTTTTGATCTGGAGGAATTGTTGTTTGAGTCCAAAAAATCGGTCATGCTTGCTGCACTGATCGGCGCTTTAAATCCTCAATCCGAACACGCCATCAAACATTACGGGCTATTTCTGCCTTCCTATCCTGGCAAGTTAAAACGTGAGGATGTCGCTTTTGATGGCACCGTTTTGGTCGCTGTACTGCCTAGTAAGCGAGTTTGGTTCTGGCATAGTGCGCAAAAGGGAGCCATTGAAGTATTGGACAAAATTGAAGATGGCGAGTACTCTTTTTACCTGGTCAACCATGAGCTCAAATGTATCGTTGTCACCACAAAAGGCTTTAAATTCATAGCTTATTTGTTTGAAAACAACGAGTTATCCACTGTAGTTGACTTGTACGCCAAGCTGATCCGATACTATCCGCAACAAAACGTTGTCAACTTGCATGAAATAGATGAGCCAGTGGTTGCTTGTGCCTACGAAGAGGGGAATGTTTTGATCGGTTTGAATCAAGCAGCCAGCCCCAATTATTATTATACCTACAAGAACATTTCGCATGTGATTGATCTAAAGAACCATACTATTTCCCCCCTGCCAGAAAAACGGGTTATCCCCAAAGAACACATACTTCCAAATTTGCATCCTGCCAAAAAAATGGTACATAGCGGTTACTCCGTCTTGAGAAACATCAAAACAATTGGCTTTACGCCCGAAGGATTCATCCAATTGGGCCAACACCGGATTATCCTGCGCGATGGCCAATTGTGGTTGATAAAATCCTCAAACGAAGGTATTGACATGTACGATTTCAAGCCTGAAACCCGTATGGATGTCCAATTTTATACCCGATCAACTAAATGGCCAAACGGCAGCAAAATAACCCTGGACAGTCGAGGTTTTTTGAATTTTTTCCGTCCCGAAAGTTCAGCCGCAGATTTTACCATCACCCTGATCATTGGTCAGGAACTTGCAGCTTGTGCCAACAGTGGCTATTATACCGGGAACCCCTATTTTTTCAATGCCCGTGCTGATCAGATCACTACGCCAGTTTATTTTTATTACAATTTTATTGTTCCATTCATCAACGCATTGGATAAGCCATGAAACTAAACCTCCAACTCCACTCCAACCCCCGTGGCCCCATCCGTGCCGCCTTCCTGCGTGGTGGCGACCCGCAGCACTGGCTCGGCACGCTTCAATCCTGGGGCATTCCCCTCAATGATCTGGAAGCCTATGCCGTTCCTAAATCCAAAAGTGACTTGCGAGTAGCCGGTTTGTTGTTGATCATGCGCCAAGGCCATTTTCCCGCTCAATTGGACTTACAAGAACCGTATCGTTGCATTGGCCAGGCTTTGCTGATTCCTCAATACGCCGATGTCCAGCCTCAAGTAGCCGAGGAGGAGTGGAAAAACCTGTTGATTTACGATTGGCATTTTTTCCACCCGGGGATCGGTATGGTTGGTTTCCACCACAGCGATCGGGTTAATTTAGCCGACCTATTGACCTATCCTGCCCCGCTTGAACAAGACTGGTCTCTGGCCAAACCCGGTCCTCCGGCTGCACCAGCCTTACGGCAAATCAGCGTGTTACAACCCAAAGTGGAAGACCTTTTTGCCCAGGTACAGGGTGTGGGTGACAAAGATTTAAAGGACTTGGGTAAAAACAAACCCTCTCCTGAAGATGGCAAGGACATCCGTAGCACTTTGTTAAACTCCCTGGAGAAGCTACTAAACCAACGTCCCAACCTGCGGGAGGGGGAAACCCAGGGTTGGCTGGGAAAAATGCTGGATCGTTTAGAAATGCGCATCAGCCAAATACTTGCTGACCTGCAAAAACAGCGCGAGAGCGAGATCGATCGTTTGCTCAAATTGTATCAGGACGATCCCGAAGAAGCGCTGCGGTATTCAATTCCCTTGGACAGCCCTTACGAAGGTCGGGGAGTTGCGCCTCCTTCCGGGTTATTGGGCCGCAACGATGACCCTGATTTTAAACTGGGGAGGCTCAATACGGGTGGCCCACGCGACAATTGGAATCTGGATGCCCAACGCCAGATTGCTTTGCGCCAGCACTACCTCCGGCTGGCCAATCAAAAAATTGCCGAGGGCGACTACCGCAAAGCCGCCTACATCCACGCCCACTTGCTCGGCGATTTCCATACCGCCGCCAATGTGCTGGAACAGGGCAAACATTTTTACGAAGCAGCCATTTTGTACCGCGATCACCTCAAGGACAAGCAGCGTGCTGCCCAGTGTTTTGAAAAAGGTGGCTTGTATACTGAAGCCATTGGATTATATCTCGAATTGGGCGAAAATGAAAAAGCGGGAGATTTGTATACCCTGATCGATCAGCTAGAAGAAGCCCGGATACAGTACCAGGGCTGTGTAGAAATGGCCTTAGGCCGGGCAGACTACTTGGATGCAGCCCGCTTATACCAATCCAAACTTGCGGACGATGTCAATGCAAAATGGACCTTATTGAATGGCTGGCAGCAAAACCAAAACCCCATCGCCTGCCTCCAGCGTTATTTCGATTTTTACCAGCAAGTAAATCATGAATCCTTCGATCTGGAAGTACAAACCATTTACCAGACTCAGGTCAAACCCATGCAACACAGTGCTTTTATGGAGGTGCTTAAAGAAATCGGGAAAAATGAACAGCGGCGTGCTGCTCTTCCGCGTACTCGAGAAATTGTTTACACCATTGTGAGTCAGGAACTCGCCGCAGAGTCGCTCAATCATTTGAGTATGCTAAATACCTTCGTGCCTAATGATCCTTTATTAGAAGCTGATTCAAGTCGGTTTAGTGTCAATCTACAGGCCAAAAAAACGACAAAAAAAATAAACAACAATCTGGAATCAGAATTTCCCAGCCAACAAAAACTGCTAAACACTTACCATCTAGACACCGATAAAACCTGGCTAGAAGCCCGAATAATCAACCATAACCTGGTTGTATTGGGCAAAAAGGGTCAACTGTTGTATTTGTATTGCTCTAACTTGGAGGATAAGCAGGAAACCTTTTTAGTCGGACAAAGTATAGCTGCAAACAGTAAAAACCAACTTTTTGCGGTTCAAAATCATTCCAATTACCTTGGTATTACTCAAATGGCCAGTAGCAATCATGGGTTTGAACTCGCCCTTGCTTACCTTGGCAAAAAAATCAACCTTTTGAATTTAAAAAGTATAGACTCTGTTTATGCTTATGCCCCTGTACATTCGGATAAAATTGCTCAGTTGGAAATCCACAACGATGATAGTGTGTCTTTGTGCTATCTAGACGCCAAAGGTCAATTTTTGGAATCTCATCTATGTACTGATGTAAAGGGTAAAGCTTTTGTCTTCAACTATCATTATCCCAAAGAGCCCATTTTTATGGAATTTCGCAAAGAATACTTTTACTTTGTTGTACCAGAAGACGACGACGCTGTTTTATACCGTATCCACCAAACTGGAAGGGTGGAAGCTTACTCCTTATATCGGCCCGCCATCAAAATGGCGATAAGTGATGAAGGGACTACTGCTTTACGTTTGGTTATTCATGAAGCGACCAGGCACTCCACTAACTATCGCTGTCAGTTTTTCCGAGTTAATGAACCCAGCCTAGTGAATTACAAACCCTTTAAAGGAAGTAAAGTCATTGATTGTTTCCTGTTTATGGGCCAAGGTTTGGTTATAACCAATGAAGACCAAGTCCGCTTGTACGAAATTACGAGTAATGATACAATCAACCAAATTGGAGCTTTTGAGGTAGAGAGTTACATCACAGCTGCTTTTAAAGGCCCCATGACCAACCAAGTCGGCTTCCTTACCAAAAGTGGAAAAGTCCTCTTCTACGAAATAAGCTCCCTCAACCCCTAATTCGGAAATTGATGCTTAAAATGTTTTGAAAAACCCTCTATCGACTCGATAAAGTCTTCTCCAAACTGCTCTGTAGGTTTGGTTGGGGTAGGTGTAATGCGCGCCATTTCGGTGCTTTTCCCGGTAGTGATCACCAACAAACCTTTGTTGATGCGCTTGCAGTAAAAAACATTGAACAATTTGGCTTCAACCCAACCAGCACCATGGATAATCCCCAATCGTTCGTGGTTGAGCAGCAGCATGTTGGTGATTTGAATTGGAATTTTATTAAAAATCTGAGCCGATGCCTGGCTCACCAGTTCTTTGATGAGGGGGGAT
>JAAFHQ010000331.1 GCA_013298445.1 Chitinophagales bacterium
GCGGGTAGCAATGAAAGTACCGCCGCTGAATTGTCGAATGGGGGGATTTTGCTAAACTGCCGCAACCAATCTGGCGATACCAAACACCGCATTATGGCCAGCAGTAAAAGCGGCGGTGCTAAATGGGATTCGGTATTTGTGGAGCGACAATTGCCCGACCCCGTTTGTGAAGGCAGTATGCTCAACTACACCACCAAATCGGGCCAAAAATGGCTGCTTTTTAGCAACCTGGAACACCAAAACAAGCGAGAAAACCTGGTGCTCAAGGTGAGCATGGACGAAGGGCAAAGCTGGTACAAGGCCAAAATCATTTACGCAGGTGCTTCGGCTTACTCCGACCTGGTCATTCAACCAGATCAAAACATCGGAGTCTTGTACGAAAAGGACGGCTACGCCAAAATCGTATATGCCCAAGTTCAAGCCGCAAGCCTTTTTGATTTACACCAAGTTACCCAAACTGACCTTTGGAAGGGCTTCGAACGAATTAACTTTCAACTGGATCAACAGCGGGCCTATTACGTCAAACCGAAACAGGCACTACCAGGGAATCCCTGGGTCTGGCGGGCTTCCTTTCCTGATTGGCACACCGAAATGGACAGTTTGTTGTTGGCTCGCGGCTTTCATGTCGTTTTTGTAAACGTGGATGACCAATATGGCAGCCCGGCAGCGATGCAGGCTTGGGATCGGGTGTATAATCATTTGGTGGAAAAACTGGACTTTGCCCCCAAAGTTGCGCTGGAAGCGGTCAGCCGTGGTGGCCTTTACGCCTACGCCTGGGCCAAACGCAACCCGGACAAGGTGAGTTGCATCTACGCTGAAGGGCCAGTTTGTGACATCAAAAGTTGGCCTGGCGGCAAAGGTAAGGGGGCAGGGGATGCCAAGAGTTGGGCGCAATTGTTGGAAGTATTGAAGCTGAGCGAAGCCGAAGCCCTGGCTTTTAAGGACAACCCCATCGACAATCTGGAAGGGCTCGCTTCGTTCAAAGTGCCGATTTTACACGTCATTTCCAACTCGGACAAGATTGTTCCCTCAGAAGAAAATACGTATCCATTGGTGCAAAAATACACCGCCTTGGGTGGCCCCGCCACCATCTATCCGGTAACAGCTGGCCCCCAAACCTTGGAAGGCCACCATTACCCCATTCAGCGGGCGGCAGAGTGGGCCGATTTCATCATGGCCAACACCTACCCAGTCAAAAAGCCATTGCCAAATCGGGATTATTTCCATCCCCGCAATGCACTGGCCAATTTTCAAAGGGTGATCGCCCGGGATAAAAAGGCTACCGTAGCTTTTTTAGGTGGCTCAATCACCTTCAACAAGGGCTGGCGGGACAAGACTACTGCCTATTTGCAGGAACGTTTTCCCGATGTGCAGTTCACCTTTATCGCAGCGGGGATTCCTTCGCTGGGCAGTGTGCCGCACGCATTTCGGGTGCAACAAGATATCTTGGACAAGGGTAAGGTTGACCTCCTGTTTGTAGAAGCTGCCGTAAACGACCGGGGCAATGGCACCGATAGCCTGACCCAAATCCGGGCATTGGAAGGTATCATCCGCCATGCCAAACACAACAACCCCCAGATGGACATCGTGTTGATGGCTTTTGCTGATCCCATCAACATCCAGCTATACGAGCAAGGTAAAATACCCCTGGAGGTCAAAAACCAGGAGTTGTTGGCTGGGTATTACAATTTGCCATCCATTAATATGTCGAAGTTGGTACAGGAAAAAATTGCGGCCAGGGAATTCACCTGGGCGGACGATTTTAAGGATTTGCATCCTTCTCCTTTTGGGCAGGAATTGTATTATTCTGCGATCAAAAGTTTATTTACCACTTGTTTTCAAGTGCCTCAAACTGCTGTATCCTCCTTTCCACCCGCTTTAAACAAAGGCAGTTTTGAAAAGGGAAAATACTTGGGGATTGAAAACGCGCAATTGGACAACAACTGGAAAATTGACCCCAATTGGACACCCACAGATGGCTTGCCTACGCGGGATGGTTTTGTCAAACGCCCCATGCTGATTGCTACTACACCCGGAAGCCAATTCAACCTACCTTTTAATGGAAGGGCCATTGGCATTGCGATCGTATCCGGTGGAGATGCGGGCATACTGGAGTACTCCATTGACGGAAAACCTTACGCCCAGTTGGATTTGTACACCCGTTGGAGCGGGCTGCTACATTTGCCCTGGTACCTGGTGTTAGGAGCAGATTTGAAGCCGGGAAAACATACGTTGAACCTTAAGGTCAGCAACGAAAAAAATGCCAGCAGCAAGGGAACTGCCTGCCGGGTTGTGTATTTTTTATTGAGCGAATAAAAACCAAAAAACCAATGAAAAAGTCCTTTTCCCTAATCTGCCTATTGATTTGCGGCCTAATCACATTCGCTCAACAACCCAACATCATCATCTTTTTTGTTGACGACATGGGTTGGCAAGATTGTTCCCTACCTTTTCACGAGCAAAGAACCAAGTGGAACGACATTTACCGCACCCCCAATCTGGAAAAACTGGCCGCTGAGGGCATGAAATTCACCCATGCCTATGCAGCTCCTGTTTGTTCCCCTTCCCGGGTGAGTTTGATGACGGGGATGAATGCCATTCGGCACAAGGTGACCAACTGGACTTTGTGGAAAAATCAAAGTACCGATGGAAAATCAGATCGTTTGATACCGCCAACTTGGAATCTCAATGGCATTAGTCCGGTTGCCGGGGTTGAAAATACTGTTCACGCAACGACCTTGGCCCAAGTCCTTCAGCAAAACAACTATCGTACCATCCATATAGGTAAAGCCCATTTGGGAGCAGCCGGCACTTTGGGTAGTGACCCCCGAAATCTCGGTTTTGATGTCAACATTGCCGGGCATGCCGCCGGTGCTCCACAGAGTTATTATGGCCTGGACAATTTTGGAAAAAACAAAGGGCGGGATTCGATCTGGAATGTACCCGGACTGGAGAAATATTGGGGGAAGGACATCTTTTTAACGGAAGCGCTTACCTTGGAAGCCATTGCGGCGATGGAGCAGGCCAGGGTGGCTCAAAAGCCTTTTTTTCTCCACATGGCCCATTATGCAGTGCATGCCCCCATTCGGGCTGATCCACGTTTTGTCCAGAAATACTATGCTATGGGGATGGATAGCACCGAAGCCAAATATGCTTCCCTGGTGGAAGGCATGGACAAGAGCCTGGGCGACATCATGCGTTACCTGGCAGACCAAAAGCTGGATCAAAATACCATCATTCTTTTTTTATCAGATAATGGAGGCTTGAGTGCGAATGCTCGTGGGGGTACCCGCCATCAGCACAATACCCCCTTGCGCAGCGGTAAAGGTTCGGCTTACGAAGGGGGAGTTCGGATTCCCTTTGTCCTGAAATGGCCGGGCATGACCAGCCCCAATTCCATTTGTGCAGAAAACATCATTATTGAGGACGTTTTTCCTACCGTACTGCAAATGGCCGGGATTAAAAAGGCGCAAACCGTGCAAAAAATCGATGGCCAAAACATCTCTCCACTCATCCGGCATACTAAAACCGCTGCCAAGCGCTTTTTATACTGGCATTATCCACACATTTGGGGACCCAAGGGGCCTGCGCTGGAGCTGTACAGTGTAGTCAGGCAAGGAGGGTGGAAGTTGATTTATTTCCATGCCGATCAGCATTTTGAGTTGTACAACACAGCGACCGACTTGACTGAAAGCCAGAATTTATTTACAAAACAGCACCCCATGGCTTTGAAATTAGCCAAGGCCTTAGGCAAAGCCCTTAAAAGTGGACAATGTGAAATGCCCAAAATGATTGCAACCCAAAGCAATATTTTATTCCCCGATGACCAAATCAAAACATTGTCTCAATGAACTACTTGAAAAAGCCTTTTCGATTCTTGTTCTTTCTCTTCCTGTTTGTTATGATTACTGCCTGCAAACCCACAGTTGACCCAGTAGCGAAACCCAACATCCTCTTCATCCTCGCCGACGACTGGAGCTACCCCTTTGCCAGCGTCTACGAAGATTCCCCGATCCATACCCCCAACCTGGAACGATTGGCCACGATGGGGATGGTATTTACCCATGCTTTTTGCGCTACGCCATCCTGCACCCCTTCGCGTTCAGCCATTTTGACGGGGAAATACCCTCACAAATTGGGTGAAGGAGTCAACCTAGTAGGCAAACTGGACACCGCTGAAACGACTTATGTCAAATTGTTGCGACAACACGGTTATGCAGTTGCCTTTGAACGCAAAGGTTGGGCACCCGGCAAGTTTGAAAAAATGGGCTACAAAGAAAACCCGGCTGGGCACCAGCAAGAATTTGGCGCTTTTCTGGATAGCCTCGACAACAAAAAGCCCTTTTGCTTCTGGTGGGGTACCAACGATCCTCACCGCCCATACACCCGAGGCCATGGCCGAAAAGTGGGCATCGACTCCACAAAACTAAGTGTACCAAAATTTTTGCCCGACCTACCCGACGTACGCGGAGACCTGGCCGATTATTACGCCGAAATAAAACGGGTAGACCGCGAAATTGGCGCTTTGTTAAAAAAATTGGAAGACAAAGGCCTTCTGGAGAATACCATGATTGTGGTTACGGGGGACAACGGAATGCCTTTTCCCCGGGCCAAGGCCAATTTGTACGACTATGGTACCCGGGTGCCCCTGGTGATCAGTTTCCCAAAAAAATTCAAAAGAAACCGCCGCTCGGACACCTTCGTCAACCTCGTCGATTTGATGCCTACGTTTTTGGAAGTGGCTGGGGTGTCCCTGCCCAAAGACTTGGATGGCAAAAGTTTGGTGCCCGTTTTAAAAGGTAAAAAGAAAGAGCATCGAGAGGAGGTGTTTTTGGAAAGAGAACGGCATTGTATGTGCCGGAAAAATGAACTGGGTTTTCCAGGTTACCCCATGCGGGCCATTCGGACCAAAGAATACCTTTACGTCCTCAACTTACGTCCCCAACGGATGCCCGCAGGTGATCCAACCATTCCCGGAACACCCTCTGAATACGGTGATGTAGACGGTGGGCCCACCAAAGCCTACATGATGGATCACGCTATGGAAGACAATGTGCGTACTTTTTTCCAAATTGGCTTTGACAAACGCCCCAGAGAGGAATTGTACGACGTTCGGGCCGATCCCTTCAACGTCAATAACCTGGCCCAATATCCAAAATACGAGCGACTCAAAAAGAACCTGCAATTGAAGCTGGACATCTGGATGTCGCAAAATGAAGATCCACGTTGGCATGGCGGTGGCGATGAAATTGATCGTTATCCGACTTATGACAAAGCCTGGATTACCAAATGGGACATCGTTTTTTTTGATAAATAAACCCTGTTACTGGGCAAAATGAGTACTTATTTTTTTATTGCCCCTTTTCCTACCATTTTGTAACGGCAGAAGAATATTTTTACCCCTAAAATTAACACATCTGATCAATGAGCAATACTTCCATCAAAGTCCTTGTCGTAGGCTGTGGCAACATGGGTGCTTCTCATGCATTGGCCTATCAACTCCTGGACGGTTTTGAAATTTGTGGCATCGTTTCTACGGGCAAAAGTAAAGAAGTGCTGAATGAAAAACTGGGCGGTGGGTACCCACTGTATTCAGATTATTCCCTGGCTTTGGCCGAAACCAAACCCGATGCAGTGTGTATCTCAACCTATCCCGATACCCACGAGCAGTTTTGTATCCAGGCCTTGGAAGCGGGGTGCCATGTGTTCATCGAAAAACCAATTGCGGATACCGTGGAAGGTGCCGAAAGGGTAGTAGCTGCTGCGCAAAAAGCGGATAAAAAAGTAGTGGTGGGTTATATTTTGCGCCATCACCCTTCCTGGGCCAAATTTGTGGAAATTGCTCAAGAGCTAGGCAAACCCCTAGTCATGCGCATGAACCTCAACCAACAAAGCCATGGCTACATGTGGGACGTGCACCGCAATTTGATGAAAAGCCTGAGCCCCATCGTTGATTGTGGGGTGCACTACATCGACGTGATGTGTCAAATGACGCGCTCCAAACCCATCCGGGTAAGTGCCATCGGTGCCCGCATGACCAACGATATCCCTGCTACCAACTACAACTATGGCCAACTCCAAATCCATTTTGAAGACGGCTCCGTGGGTTGGTACGAGGCAGGCTGGGGCCCGATGATGAGTGAAACGGCCTTTTTTGTAAAAGACGTGATTGGTCCCAAAGGTTGTGTGTCCATTGTGGCTAAAGACGCGGGTGCTGCGGGAAAATCGGATAATGTGGATTCACACACCAAAACGGAATCGCTGCGTTGGCACCACGCTGATATTGATGCCACAAACGAATTCACCCGGCCAGATGAATGGATCGACTTGCAGGATGAGCCAGATCATCAGGAATTGTGCAACCGGGAGCAACGCTATTTTCTGAAAGCAATTCAGGAAAACCTAGATTTGACGGATCATTTGGCGGATGCGGTGAATAGTTTGAAAGTTGCCTTCGCTTGTGATGAATCCGTACGGACAGGGGAAATGGTACGCTTAATTTGATGTCAACGCACTAATTTCTTAGGTGTGTCTCAAGTGCCTCAGGTTTCTTAGGTGGTAAAAAAGATATTTTCACCACCTAAGAAACCTATGGCACTTAAGACACACCTAAGCATAAAACACCTAGAACATGCTCAAGTCTACTTTTATTTGGCTATTGCTGGCCCTCATTGTTTTACCTGGAGTTAGTTTATCTGGCCAGGTGAGCGCGGAAAGGTACACCTCCGACTACCTCAATTCCATCCGCGACAACCGCGCTCTGCTCACCGCATTTTTTCAACAAATGCCC
>JAAFHQ010000332.1 GCA_013298445.1 Chitinophagales bacterium
TCGTTGTTGTCTTTGTTTCTCCAAGCTGCGCCGGCAAAAAAGGCACCGACCAGGAGGAGGAGTGCAAGTGAAATGCGCATAAAGCCAGATGTCATTGTTTTGTAGTTGAAATGTTAAGGAGTTGAAGATGTTGAGATGTTGAGATGTTGAGGAGTTGAGGCTACCGCGAGCGACTTAGACAAGGACTTTGTCAAAAACGCTCGCGGTAGCCTCAACTTCTCAACTCCTCAACTCCTCAACTTTATCAGGTTTTTCGTTCCTTTTTCTTCGCCGCAGGGAACAAGATATTGTTCAAAATCAAGCGGTATCCTGGGGAGTTAGGGTGCAAACTCAGGTCAGTTTCCGGGTCTTCGATCCGATGTCGGTAATCCTCTGGGTCGTGACCACCATAAAAGGTCCAAAAACCCTTGCCAAAAATACCGTGGATGTAACGCGCTTCGTTGAGGACTTTATTTTCTCCAAGGATGAGAACATTGTTTTTCAGGTATGGTTTTTTAAACGCCGTGGTTTGGCCCATAAAACCCTTGACCGTGCGGGTATGGCATTGGGTAAGGATACTGGGCACGGGGTCCCATTTTGCGGAAAAATCAAAAAGGCTGAAATAGTCCTGATCGGGGGAAACATCGCGCATGCGACCCACGTCAATATTGGAAAATGCCCGTTCGAAAGGGCTACTTGACAAGGTGAAATTTTTGAAAGCAAAGGTTTTTGAAAAGTCTATTTTGGACTGAGCCAGGGGGTCTTCGGGGTCGCCATCATAAATTTCGGCACAAATGTCGACACCATCGGCGGCAAGGGCGATGTCGTAAGTATCGGTAGCCGAGCACATGGCAAACATAAAGCCACCTCCAGCCACAAAATCGCGGATTTTTTTGACCACCGCCAGTTTGCATTCGGATACTTTATTGAAGCCCAGACTACGAGCCAATTCTTCTGATCGCTGCTTACTTTCCTCATACCAGGCATTGGATCGATACCCCCGGTGGTTGCGGCCATGCTGCCCGGTAAAATCTTCGTGATGCAGGTGCAGCCAGTCGTACTGCGCCAGTTTATCCCCTACCACTTCCCGGTCATACAACATATCAAAAGGAATTTCTGCATAGGTCAACACCAGGGTCACCGCATCATCCCAGGGCTGGATACTTTTGCCGGTGGCAGCGTCAACTTCAGGAGAATAAACCGCGATTTTCGGGGCCTTCTCCAGTTTCATAGCGTCCATATTGGCCGCTGGATCCGCAATTTGATCAAGGATAAGATTGAATTGGGCGTCTGGAACAATTTCAAAAGATACACCTCTGGTTAGGCATTCTTTTTCAAAAGCCTTATTGTGTTCAAAGGCAAAACTTCCGCCCCGGTAATTGAGCAACCACCAGGCTTCGACCCCTTTATTCAGCACCCAATAGGTGATCCCGTATGCCTTTAGGTGGTCTTTCTGTTTGTCGTGCTCCATCGGAAGCAGGATGTAAGCAGCTTTGAGAGGGCCTAGGCTCACGACCATTAACACTAGGAAAAGGATATATTTCTTAATCATTTCTACTCTATTTTGGAGGGTGTATAAAAATAGAGAACAATATGGGGAAGGCTTAAGGAGGTTGAGTAGTTTTAGGCTGCCGCGAGCGACTTAGACAAGGACTTTGTCAAAATCGCTCGCGGCAGCCTAAACCTCCCTCAACCTTCTCAACTCCTCAAATTAATTAGGTTTTTCTTTCTTTTTTCTTCGCCGCCGGGAACAAAATATTGTTCAAAATCAAGCGGTATCCCGGAGAGTTCGGATGCAAGCTCAAGTCAGTTTCGGGGTCATTGACCAGGTGGCGATAATCCTCGGGGTCGTGGCCACCATAGAAGGTCCAAAAGCCTTTACCAAAAACGCCGTGGATGTAACGTGCTTCACCATGCGCTTTGTTTTCGCCTAGGATAAGTACGTTCGTTTTCAGGTATTGCTTTCTAAAGGCAGTGGTTTGGCCCATAAAACCTTTGACGGTACGGGTATGGCATTGAGTCAACATGGTGGGTACAGGGTCCCATTTTGCAGAAAAATCAAAAAGGCTAAAATAGTCCTGCTCTGTGGGTACATCCCGACCAGGAGCCTGGCCAACATCAATATTGGAAAACTCATACTCCAGTGGATTCCGCACCAGGGTGAAGTTTTTGAATGCAAAGGTATTGCCAAAGTTCAGCTTCGATTGTGCATTGGGGTCAGCTGCATCACCATCATATATGTCCGCACAGATGTCAAGACCATCGGCGGCAAGCGCGATATCGTAGGTATCTGTGGCGGAACACATGGCAAACATAAAGCCGCCGCCGCCCACAAAGTCGCGGATTTTTTTGACCACTGCTAATTTTGACTCCGACACTTTGTTAAAACCCAAACTGCGGGCCAGTTCCTCAGACCTTCTTTGGTTTTCCCGGTACCAGGCATAGGAACTAAAGGAGCGGTAAAAACGCCCGTATTGCCCCGTAAAGTCTTCGTGGTGTAGGTGGAGCCAGTCGTACTGGGCCAACTTATCCGACATCACCTCCCGGTCGTAAATTACATCATAAGGGATTTCCGCGTAAGTGAGCACCAGTGTTACCGCGTCGTCCCAGGGTTGGACGCGTTGCCCTTTGGAGTCTACATCGGGGGTATAGACTGCAATTTTGGGGGCCTTTTCCAATTTCATGGCCTCCATATTGGCCTCGGGATCGGCAATTTGATTGAGGATGCCGTTAAACTGGGCATCGGGGACAATCTCAAAAGAAACCCCACGGGTGAGACATTCTTTTTCGAAAGCTTTACTGTGCTGAAAGGCAAAACTACCACCGCGGTAATTCAGGAGCCACCAAGCCTCTATCCCATTGTTCAACACCCAAAAAGTGATGCCATACGCCTTCAAGTGGTCCTTCTGCTTGTCAGGCTCCATGGGCAGTAGCATGTAGGCAGCTTTAAGGGGACCAAGGGTTGCTCCAATCAGCCCCAAAACAAGCAAGCATTTTTTGATCATTGCCAGATTTATTTAAGTTCGTATTAAAAAACGAATTTACGGTAAAACGAATTTACGACTGTTTGGGTTGCTTCGCGACAATAAATTTTCTCTTGCAACTATAGAGAGCGCAAAATCGTTTATATTTGCTGACTTCTCGCTCGAAATACCCCACATGGGGGACAACCCGACAATTTAGGTACAATTATGGATCGTTTGACTTTTTCTTACCCTGCCTGGTTTTTGCTGTTTTGCTTGTTGCTTGGACTGGGCTACGCACTGCTTTTGTATTATCGCGACAATAGTTTCAAAGACCAGGCCCCCTGGTTGCGTTGGTTGATGAGCGGGTTGCGTTTTTTGGGGGCAAGTTTCCTGGCCTTCTTTTTGTTGTCGCCCCTGTTGCGCTACAAACAAATCGATACCCGTAAACCCATTGTGGTCCTGGCGCAGGATGCTTCGGAATCGGTAGGCAATGCCATTGGCAAAAACAAGGAGGAATACCAGCAAAAATTGGAACGCCTGCAACGCGACCTGGGCAATGACTATGAAGTAAAATCCTTTGCATTTGGCAGTTCGGTACGAGAAGGATTGCCCGAAAAATACGAGGACAAAATCAGCAACCTGGCCGATCTGTTTTCCAATACTTACGATTTATATGGAGGCGACAACCTGGGTGCCATAGTTCTGGCCTCCGATGGTATTTACAACGAAGGCAACAATCCGTTGTATTTGGGTGAAAAATCGGCAGTGCCTGTGTTTACGGTAGCACTAGGCGATACCACTCCCAAAAAAGACCTGGTATTGAAGCGAGTTTTTCACAATAAGATCGTTTACCTCGGGGATCAGTTCAGCGTTTTAGTCGACATTTCAGCCGTCAATTGTGCAGGCAATACCACTTCACTTTCGGTATACAAAGTGGATGGGGGCAAAACGCAGTTGGTGTCGTCCCAACCTTTGAACATCGATCGAAAGGATTATTTTTCCACCAAGGAGATCATCCTCAATGCCGATAAGGCGGGAGTGCAGCGCTACCGGGTAGTCGTCAACAAAGTTTTGGGTGAGGCTTCCAGCAACAACAACAGCCAGGATATTTTTGTAGATGTTTTAGACGCCCGACAAAAGATTTTGCTGCTGGCCCATTCTCCCCATCCCGATATTTCTGCTATTCGCCAAAGTATATCCGCCAATAAAAACTATCAGGTCGAAGTGGCCGATTTCCGCGATTTTAAAGGCAACGTGGCCAGTTATGACTATGTAGTACTGCACCAATTGCCCGGTAAAGGGGTGGATGCTTCGGGGGTTTTGGCCGCTTTGGACCGGGAAAGAATTCCCCGCTTGTTCATCACGGGTGCTCAAACGGATTATGGCCAGTTCAACCGGGTGCAAAACCTGGTCACCGTACAAACCGATGGCCGCAATACCAACGATGTACAAGGGCGTTTCGCTGGAAACTTCGCTTTGTTTTTGTTGGAAGACAAACTCAAAACCGAGTTCGCCAATTACCCCCCTATTCAGGCCCCTTTCGGTGAATTTAAAGTGGGTGGTTCTGCGCAGGTGATGATGTACCAGCGCATCCGCAAGATCGATACGCAATACCCTTTGTTTGTTTTTGGTGAACAGAATGGTGCGCGCACCGGGGCTCTTTTGGCGGAAGGCATCTGGCGCTGGCGTTTGTTTAACTTCCTGAATGTGGACAACCACGAGTTGTTCGACGATTGGGTGAGCAAAGTGACCCAATACCTGGGTGTAAAAGAAGACAAGCGCAAATTCCGGGTCAATGTGTCCAAAAACATCTATCGCGAAAATGAGCAGGTGTTTTTTGATGCGGAACTGTACAACAAGAGTTACGAGTTGATCAATGAGGCGGATGTACGCCTCGTCATCACCAGCGAAAAAGGGAAAGATTATACCTACACCTTTAATAAGTCGGGCAAAGCCTACAGCCTCAATGCGGGTACGCTTCCCGTGGGGAATTACAAATTTGAGGGAAAAGTCAACAGTGGCGGCGAACAGTTGAGCTACAATGGCCAGTTTAGCGTACAGCCGATCCAGTTAGAGCAATACGAAACCACCGCAGACCATCGCCTCTTGCGCTTGTTGAGTGAAGAATATGGTGGTAAAATGGTCAGTCAGTCGGAGATGAATGACATTCCGGCCATGATCAAAGCGGTGGGGACGGTCAAGCCGGTTATTTATGAAAATGCCACCACCAAATCCTTGATCAACATCAAGTGGTTGTTTGCGGTATTGTTGTTGCTGATTGCTACGGAGTGGTTTTTGAGGAGGTATTTGGGTAGTTATTAAGACACAAATCTGTCCAAAGTATTCTTAGGTGCCTAAGGTGGTTCAAAAATTGTTTTCTTAGCGCTTGCGCGCAAGAGTTTTTATTTGAACCACCTTAGGCACCTAAGAGCACCTTAGAGATTAGATGTTGCAGCTTAGGATTTTTGGATAAAAAAAGGAGAGCATTTGCCTGATCAGCAAATGCTCTCCTTTTTTTATCCAAACACATCAATTGTGTGTATTACCAAGCCATATCGTCTTCCTTGAAGGGAGTGCCGGATGGTTCCAGTTTTTTTGCACTAGGCTGAGCCGGTGGAGTGGCAGGCCGTTGTTCTTTAACTGGCTCATCGTCAAACTCCTCATCGCCGCGGTCGTCGCGCTCATCGAAATCTTGTGCGTCGTACTCTTCGTGGCGACGTGTAAATTCGTCGTAGTCGTATTCTGGCATCAGCTCCGTTTTGATGTGTTCCACTACCTCTTGTAGGGAATCCATAAACCGGTTGAAATCTTCTTTGTACAAGAAAATTTTGTGGCGCTCATAGCCATCACCATTGAATTTACGAGTGCTTTCGGTAAGTGTCAAATAGAAATCTTCACCCTTCGTTTTGCGAACGTCAAAAAAGTACGTTCTTCTCTTACCCGCGCGGATTTTCCTCGAATACACGCTCTCAAATCTCCGTTGGTTTCTCTCGTGATCCACTGCTTTGGATGTTTTAATTTACCGGATAAATAAGATTACCACTGTACAAAAGTAAGTAATTGCCTGAATAATCAAAGAATTCGCAAAAAAAGTTCCCTACCGAAGCCTGGAAGCAGTTCAGAGACATAGAATAAAACCCCAAGGGTGAAGGGGTTAGCCGTGCTAACAAAAAATGAGTTTACAGAAAATTAACACGCGCTATTCCAAGGTCGACGCAGGAACCTCTTCGGTTTGTTTTTCAAAAAGATCGGCGTAATAGCCCTTGTTTTGGAGTAAGGTTTCATGCGTTCCTGCTTCTACAATTCTGGAACCGTCCATCACGATGATCTGATCAAATTGTAAAAGGGAATAAATCCGATGCGTAATGATGATGGCCGTTTTGTTGGCCAGGGCGGTAGTAAAATATTCCAATACCTGTTTTTCGGTATTGGTATCCACCGCGCTGAGGCAATCGTCGAGGATCACAATATCCGGCTGTTTGATGAGGGCGCGGGCAATGGATACCCGCTGCTTTTGCCCGCCCGAGAGCGTCACCCCACGTTCGCCCACCATGGTGTCGAAACCTTGAGGCAGCTCCATGATGTCGTTGTAAACGGAAGCGTAGCGGGCAAAGTTTTCGATTTCAGGCTGTGGCGCATCCCTTTTTCCGAAGGCAATATTGGCCGAAATGGTGTCCGAAAAGAGGAACACATCCTGGGGCACGTAACCAATGCGCTGGCGAATTTTGGCCAGATCGTGGGTCGCCAGAGCCTGCCCATCCAGCAAAATTTGGCCCGCACTCACATCGTACATGCGCAGGAGCAGGTCGGCAATGGTGGTTTTGCCGGAG
>JAAFHQ010000333.1 GCA_013298445.1 Chitinophagales bacterium
ATGAACTTCTTTTCCACTACCCCAAATCTATTTTGAGGTTTTGTGGGTAATTGACAGACCTTAGACACCTTAGAACACCTCAGGGAAATATAGTTTAGAGATTTTCTAAGCTGCGCTTGGTGAACTCCGCCAATTCAGCCCCTTTCAACATGCCCTGGTTCAACAGCGCCAATTGATAGAGGTATTTTGCAAGCTTAGCACTTTGCTCCCCGTCGGTTTCATTCAGGATCTTTTTGGCCACCAACTCGTGGTTGCCGTTGACGATCACCTGGTAAGAATCGGGGAAACCATCCATGCCCATGCCCTGCATGGCCTGCATTTCTTTCATGCGGCGCATGAATTCGGGGCGGGTGATGATCACTGGCGCTTCCTGTGGGGATAAAGGTTGAACTTCTACCCGGCCCGCAGGATCACTAACCACTGATGTAAAAACATCCTTTACCTTGGTTTTTTCCTCCTCGTTCAACACCAATTCAGGCTTTTCATCCTTTTGAATCAGGTTGTTGACCGTATCAGAATCCACGCGTACGAAGACCACGTTGCCCAGTTTGTATTCCAGTTGCTGCATGAAGGGGCTGTCGATCATGGGCTGATCCATCACCACCACTTCGTAGCCATAGGCTTTGCAGGCTTCGATTTGGGCATGTTGTGCTTCGGGCTGAGTGGTGTAGATGAGCACCACTTTGTCGTGTTTGTCGGTTTGGGTAGGTTTTATCTTCTCAACGTATTCTTCGATGGGGTAAAATTCGCCAGCCAGGTTTTTCACCAGAGCGTACTTGATGGCTTTTTCGTAGAATTTATCGTCGCTGAGCATGCCGTATTTGACAAAAATGCCCAGGTCGCTCCACTTGGATTCGAAGTCAGCGCGGTCTTTGATGAACAATTCAGACAACTTGTCGGCTACCTTTTTGGTGATGAAGCCGCTGATGCGTTTGACGTTGCTGTCGGCTTGCAGGTAGGAGCGCGATACGTTGAGCGGAATATCTGGGGAATCGATTACCCCGTGCAGCAGGGTCAGAAACTCGGGTACAATCTCTTTGACGCTATCCGTCACAAAAACCTGATTGGAATAGAGCTGGATTTTGTTGCGCTGCAACTCCAGGCTATTGCCCAATTTCGGGAAGTACAGTACCCCGGTGAGGTTGAAAGGATAGTCGATGTTCAAGTGAATCCAAAACAGCGGTGCATCGTAACTTTGAGGATACAATTCGCGGTAAAAATTGCGGTAATCCTCATCCGTCAGATCGGCAGGTTGTTTGCGCCAGGCGGGTTCGGGGTTGTTGATGATGTTGTCGACCTGGATGGTACGCTCGGTTTGTTCCTCCCCTTCTCCCTCGAAAATGGTTTCGTCTTTGGTGCCAAACTGGATGGCCACGGGCAAAAACTTGCAGTATTTTTCCAACAAGCCCTCAATGCGCTCATTTTCCAAAAATTCCAGGCTGTCTTCAGCAATGTGCAGAATCACATCGGTACCTCGGCTGTCTTTTTCAATGTCTTCGAGGGTATATTCGGGGTTGCCTTCACAAGTCCAACGTACGGCGGTGCTGCCTTCTTGCCAGGATTTTGTTTGTACTTCCACACTGGAAGCCACCATAAAGGCAGAGTAAAAACCCAAACCGAAATTACCGATGATGTTGGTTTCGTCTTTGTATTTTTCCAAAAACTCCTGGGCGCTGGAAAAAGCCACCTGGTTGAGGTACTTTTTAACTTCCTCTTCGGTCATCCCGATACCCTGGTCGCGGATGGTCAGGGTTTTGGCGTCTTTGTCAATCAGAATTTCAATTTTCAGATCGCCAATGTCACCTTTGGCTTCGCCCCGACGAGATAAGGCTTTGAGTTTATTGCTGGCATCCACGGCATTGGATACCAACTCGCGGAGGAATATTTCGTGGTCAGAATACAGAAAGCGTTTGATGATGGGGAAGATGTTCTCCGTTTGTACGGCTATGCTACCTTTTTGCATGATTATAAGGTTTTATTTCTTTTGGCAAAAAGACCGTCAAACAACATGCCATGCTTGCTTGTGCTGACATTTTGACACAAAAGCTCAGTGTATCCTGCCGCATGCGCCGATTGTGTTTTCTAGTAGCAAAAGTGTTATACCCTTAAACAGGTATTTTTCTCGATTGTAAAAAAAAATAATACGTTTGACTTGATTTAGTGCAGCTATTTTCTTTTCTTTGTATCACGTTTTTATTCTTACCAAAAAGAGCTTTCTACACTTCTACACAATTTCTGTGTAAAATTTCTATCTACACATACCATTGCATTTTCGTGGCATTCTGCTAACGCTTGTCCTGTATTGCCTTTTGTGTTCAACAAAAAGCAATACACCAACAAGAGCTTGCAGTGAACTGAACGATCAACAAAGGGGGGACGCTTGATCCGGAGGTTCACTGCATCATTTTTTTCCATTTGGATTGGCAATATTCAATTGGCTTGACCACTCAAAAGTGTGTCGCCACAATACGCCATTGCCACAATCCAAACATCAATTTCGGAAGTAAACCTGAATGGATATTTAGGGCCGGTTCCAATTTAGGGGGGAGAACCGGCTTTTTTTATTTTTAGAATTTCCCTTGCTTATTTATAGAGAAACTCTTTTTCATTCCATCGTAGCGTTCGATACAAAGTTTTGGTTTTCTTTTTCCCTTTAATTTCTTCTCCACCATCAGTATAGTTTTCACAATCAAAAGAGTAGTACTCCTCTTTTATCGCAATTTTATTTTTATTCTCAAAGTGGAAAGTTTTGACAATTTCTGTGCCAACCTCTGTCCCTGGTCCACAATCTCGCGAGTCTTCTTTGATAAAAAAAGTAGATTTTAGTTTCCGATCTTTTTTGTCAAATTGAATTAACTCCAGATTAATGAAATCCACCGCAACAGATGTAACGCCCCAAAAGATAGAAGCCACTATGTCTTGCTCGCCATCTTTATTCAAGTCTTTAATATCTATGCTCCAGGGTTCATAATGAGTTCCTTCCAAACGGTAGGTTGCTAAATGTTCATTGGTTTTAGGATCAAATAACCAGAGATCATCTATAAAGTAGTGAGTATACTTGTTTTGCTTATTGTGATTGTAAGGGATTATAGCCAGTATATATCCATTAAAGGAGTGTCTGAACAGTAAACTGGAGTCTTTTACAAAAGAGATAATTTCGTCTTGAGTATAAACCGCGCTGTCTTGAATCAACGTTTTGGCCACAAACTTATCAATCGTATCCAAGTTTAAAGAATCCCAGGTCAGATCATTAAAATTGAGTGCTTTGGGTTCTATAGGCCCCTGTTGTTTCGCAGTAGTTAGCTTTTCCGTTTTTTCGCCCGTTTCTTTCTGGGTACAAGCTACTACACTAGCCATGATCAACAGATACAAAAGAGAACGATACATGATCTCGTTTTTATTGGTTATCCTAATTTTCCTTCAATCAATTCACCGACACCTTGACTCTGTCTCCTTCAATTCCTTCTTTAATCGCCGTCCCCTTAGTATAAATCGTTTTCAAATCTCGATTAATTCCTTCTGTAAACAAATAATCGAAAGAGCTTAGGTTTGGATTATCCGCTACATTTAGTTCCTGCAACTTCGGCATCGCCGCTACAATTTTAAAATCCCGCAACTGTGTATTGGACAAATTAATCTGAGTCACCTCTTTCAATTGGTTCAAACTGAAGCTAAAAAAGAACGCCTTTTCATACGAGCCAATGGGTAAAAACGGCGCTCCGGTGCCTAGGCGGGCTTTGAATTTTTGTACCTCCTCCGCACTGTATTGTTTGCCGTGCTCCAAGCCAAATTTTTCCAGAAAAAACGGCTTGGCTACCAGTTCCAGCACCATCTCCTGATAAAACATTTTGAGCATGTCGAAGCCTTCAAAACCTTTGAATTGGGGCAAAAACTGTGGATTTTCAAACAGTTCCAGGGCTAAAAAATACTCCAATAAAGACTTGTGGGTGAACTTGTAGTTGTTGTGTGCCCCCCGGGTGAGCAGGGAGTGGGCCTGCATATCGAACAAATCGAGTTCGACTTGATGTTGCTGTGATAATTTTTGTAAAACGTCCAGGTCGCTGATCGACAAGTTTTCGCGATGCTGGTACAACTCCAGGGCAAAATAACGCGAGAAGTGATAGAGGTTATCTACAAAATTGCTGCCCTTGTTCCGAATGTTGCGCTCCCGCTCCAACCAGCGCTGAATGATCTGGGCGTACACCTGATAGGAGTATTGATAATTGGGCGCTTTTTCCACCAAAAAATCGATGTAACTCAGAATCATCGGCCGGGCGACCAGCTCCTTGTACTCCTCAATGAATTGCAGGCAATTGCGGTAACGCAGGCTGAAGCGACCAAATTTTTTGCGCAAAAAAACCTTAATCTCATCCTGTTGCAGGGGCGAAATGTAGCGCGTCACGATGCGGCGCGGCGCCCGATTAGTAGACATGCTGGAAAAAGGCAAGGCGCTAGGAATGTCCTCTTCCCGGGCAAAAAACTGGGTGCGGCAAGTGATGACCACCGTTTGAAAGTGACTGACTTTTTTAAACAGCGCCGCGATGCGTTCATTCGGTTGTTCGATGGCTTGGGGGTCTTCATCCAGGCCGTCCAGCAGCAAGATGGTTTCTTTGCGCTCTTCTTCCGAAATTTTTTCAATCTCCTCGTCCACTCCGGCATTGAAGGGGAAAAGGCGAATTTTGTATTTTTTAGCCAGGCGGCGGCGATAAGTATCGTACAGGTTGATCATGAAGGTGGTTTTGCCCATCCCCGAGTCGGCTAAAACCATAAACACGTAATCGTCTTTGTCTTTTTCAAAAATGCGCAAAAAGTAGGGAATCAAGGGTTCGCGGGGCTCGGTATCCCGGTTGATTTCAGTGCCTTCAGTAGGCGATTTGGACTGGCACTGCGTGGGGATGAAATACTTGGTGTGGCTCTTGATCTCGCTGGCCGTGTAAAAAGGATGCAGGCAGCGCGACAAGCGGCTTTCCTTGCGGCGTTGCATAAACCATGGGATGATCCAACGGAACGTTGCAAATACCCCACCTGCGATGGTTAAACTGACTTCCAGAAGATCACTCAAGTCCAGACCTAAAAACATGTAGATCTATATTTTGACTGCAAGTTAGAGAAGTTTTACACCTATTGTTATAAGCGCTTCAACAAGTCTTGCGCTTTTTGTGCAAACTCCGACTCCGCAGGTACTTCCTGCAAAACCTTGCGGCACTCCGCCTTGTTCCCCTCCTTCAAATAACTCAAGGCCAGGTACCATTGCCCGTAGTCCACAAAGCTGGATTCCCCGCTGCTGATGTTGGTAAACAAGTCGCGAGCAGCAGCATATTTTCCGGTTTCGAGCAAACAGATGCCCAGGTAGAGTTGAGCTTGTATATCTTCCGGTTTTTCCTGCACAAAAGTCTGCAATAGGGGCAAAGCTTTGGCGTAGTCCTTTTGGTTAAACGCTGATTCCATCGCCGCCAGATTGTCCTGGGCGGTGTTGGATTTTTCAATCATGGCCAGGGGCGGATATTGGCCATATTGCTCATACAGGTTGGGTTGGAACAATAAAAACCGGGCTACTAGAACCAATGCGATGGTCGCGGCAAGGCCGATGACCCAACGCATGGTTTGATTGCGGCGCAAGGGCACGATTCGTACGGTTTCTTTGGGGGTAGTGTTTTGGAAAAATTCGCTGCCCATATTTTCCAATTGTCCTTTCAATGCAGCCCGCCGATCCTGTTTACGCAGGAATTGCTCCATGTCTTTTTGCAAAGCCAGCTCGGCGGCCAAATCGGAGCTTTGGTTTAACTCTGCTTCAAAAGCATTTTTGTCGGCTTCGGGGAGTTCGCCGCGGAGGTAACGGTCTATTTTTTCTGTGTTGTTCATGGTTCTTAACTTTTGAATTGTTGGGCAAAAAGCTCCTTCCAGCGGCCCATGCAGCGGTGTTTGCTTTGGTACACCGCATTGGCAGCCAGGCCCAGTTGTTCGGCGATTTGTTCGCTAGCCACGCCTTTGCCCAACAAAGTGAGCAATTCCTGGCATTGTGCCGACAACAAGGCGAAGGTTTTCGTCAAGGTTTCCTGCTTGTGCAGTTCCTGGAAAGCAGCTTCTGATTCCAAACCGGGGTCGTCTTCATCATTATATCTTTCCTCCTCCACTTTTCTTACGACTGCTTCGCGATTTTTTTCTTTCAATCGGTCGAACCACTTGCGTTTGCAGATGCCAAAAAGCAAGGCACCAAAACTGCTATTGAATTGAACATCAGCCCCACAGTAGCGATCGTAAATGGCCATGAGTCCATCCTGAAATAAATCCTGGGCATCGGCAGCCGAGCCATTGTTGGCTTCTACCCAACGCTGGATCGGTGCAGCATGCTGCTGATAGATCGCCCGAATCCGCAGGGGATCTCCGGCGCATAGGGCGAGTAGGTCTTGGTTGTCGCTCATTTTGGTGGCGGTTGAGAAAGGTTGAGAGAGGTTGAGAAGGTTTAGGCTACCGCAGCGACTTGGACAAGGGCATTGTCAACGTCGCTGCGGTAGCCTAAACCTTCTCAACTTCCCTAAACCTCCCTAAACTTTTTCTTAACATTTTTTTAACACTTCTCACTAGTAAGATTTTTCCCACCTCGCAGATGTATGGATGTAGGCGGCAAAAACCGCAACCAAGATAACACCTTATTCCATCATCCTGTTAAATCTGTTACCCATGAAATCCAGAATCATTACCCGTTTGCTTTTAATCGTGTTCCTCTGTATCCAGGGGCTGGTGAATGCTTCTTTTGCTCAAACCACTACCGC
>JAAFHQ010000334.1 GCA_013298445.1 Chitinophagales bacterium
CTTTGATCGAACACCTTGGCATTGAGCTATGTGGCTACGGCGATGATTACCTGCAAGCCAAAATGCCCGTGGATCACCGCACGGTACAACCATTTGGCCTCTTGCACGGTGGGGCCTCTGCTGCCCTGGCGGAAAGTGTGGGGAGTATTGCCTCCTTGTTTACTTTTGCTGAACCTGGCAAGCAATATGCCGTTGGAATCGAACTGAATGCCAGTCATTTGCGAAGTGTAAGCAATGGCTACGTGATTGCAACTGCCAAACCTGCCCGCTTGGGCCGAAAGATCCATGTTTGGAACATTGACATTCACGACGATCAGGGGCGATTGGTGTGCGTGAGTCGATTGACGATGGCGATAGTTGCGGAATAAAAATAGCCTGATGCCATTTTAAGGACACCAGGCTTTTTTAAACTTAAAATCAATCCACTTGAAACCTTATACGCTGTCCGTCCTAAGCGTATAACACATCAAAGATTCCCCCTTACAGTATTTAATTAGGATGTGAAAAAATCATTTTACATTCTCGCACAGCATTTCATTCCCATCCAATCCATTGAATATTGCTTTGGTATTGGTAAACGATGTGCCGATGTATTCTTCCCGAATAAAAACATAATCAGGCAACAGGTAACATTTTCCGTCACTGCCCTTATAGGCCAGTTTGGCGCTGCGTTCCCTGCCAACTACCACGCCACTTACATTATGGCGCAAAGTAGTCCAACCGTTTTGGGTCAGTACAGCTTTCAATGCAGTCGCTTTTTGTGTGCTGCCATATTTTGCATTAAAGCCGTCAATCAAGACCTTTTCAAGCTTGGAGTCAACAACGACAGGGGTAGGTAACTTTCTGCTTTTAATTTTTTCGGCGTTATTCTGTTCCATTCCAGCCTTCATACTTTCGAGGCTGCCCATTTTGGTTACAAAATCAGAAACGGCTTTGTATTGGTCTGCATATGCAGTTTCCTCAGGGAAAATTTTGGTAGCTGCTTCCCAGTATAGCTGATTGTACTTGGCCAGGTAATAATTCCTTTCAGCGACCTCGAGAATTGTACCACTGGCTTTGGCGTTTTCTATATTCGTTAAATCCCCATTGGTTTGGTACATATGTTTTTCAATAATTATTTTTGTTCGCTTGATGTCCGTTTCCTGGGGTTTGGTATTCAAAGAAATGTATTGTTTAACCAAATCCGAATATTCTTTAAAACGGAATTGGATTACAGGTACATCGCTAGGACGAACGCCAATGTTTGTTTCTTCAAAAAGTTTGCGCAGCAGTTGATCGGCTTTAATCGCTTTTTGGGTTGGATTGAGTTGGCTAAAATCCTCCTGTACTTGCCCGGTGCTACTGGTACTGCCCGCTTTGGCTTTCCATTTTGCAATCTCTGCTTCCATTTTATCCGTTTTGTAAGCAGGATCTTTTTGCTTTACTTCTTTAAGTTTGGCTTCTAAGAAGACCACTCCTTCTGCATATTTTTGGGTTTTTTGAATGCCCATTGCATTCGTCCAAAAAGAACGAACCTCAGATTTAGCTGGGCCTTCATAAATAAAATCTTGCGCCTTTGCTCCAAAAGAAATCAGCATGGCGATAAAGACTAGTTGAATCGTTTTCATAATCGTTTTCAGAATTTGTTTAAGGCCAAAAATATGGCCTGGCAAAAAAGCAAATGAGCCCGATTCACAAGCGAGGGGAAGTGTTTCATATCTGATAGAACCTGCGGTTGGTTAGCCGAAAAGGAAGCCCAAGAAGAGATAACATGTGGATTGAGCCATTATCCGCTTAAAGCCTAAAAGTGATTTTGAAAAAGAACATGGCCATTTACTTATCTTACAGGCTCTTAGAAAAACGTCAATCCGATGAAGCGCATTTTTATTTCCTTTTTATGTTTTAGCTTTTTCCTCAATTATTCTGTTGCCCAGCCTGAATGCCGATGTACCCAGATAACTCAACAACAAATTGATGGATTAATCAGCAATTTTGATTTTACAGCCATTCATCAAACCATACATAAATTAAGATCGGGTAATGATAAGACCTGTCAGGTCATGAGTTATAACATTGAAGTGGACTACCTGATGGCAAAGAAAAATTTAACTGAGGCTCTTTCCGCGATTCAAAAACAAGAGAAACTGATTTTTAGCCTTTCTTGTAAAAAAGAACTGCTCATTCACACCTATTTGAATTATGCCAATTATTGCAGATTCAGTCAGGATTATGAAGGCCTTTCCAATTATGCATTTAAAGCCTTAAAAGAAGCAGAGGCTTTGAAAGACAAACAAAAAGAACTTAAAGCCATTGCCCTGATTGTTTTTCTGAATACCAGGCAAAATCAAAATGAAAAAAATTGGGACTATGTAAAACGAGCAGAGAAAATTATCCAGACCCTGGGCGCAGATTATACCCTGGCTACCAATTACAACTGGCTGGCATTTGAATACGAACAAGAGTATTCTACCAAAGGAAGGCGAGGCTTAATGGATTCTTCGGTGATGTATTCGGCAATTGCCTTAAAAGCAGCTTTAAAAAGGAATGATCATTTTGAAATCACGAGGTGTTTCCGGGTGCTGGAATCAAATGCGGTAAGTAAAGGAGATTTTTCAGCAGCGGTGCATTATGCCGATTCTGCGATTTTTCACCTAAAAAAGATAAAAATTCCAATGAATCCAGCGGCATTATATGTTGCAAAAGCCCTGGATTATGCTGACTTAAAAAACTATGGAGAAGCCCAAAGATGGATAGATACAAGCATTTATTATTCAGAAAAAATGGAAGGAAAAACTCCCGCTACCGCAGCTGTTTATGGCCAGGCTGCTCAGATTTTTGAAAAAGCAGGTAATTTGCCCAGAGCTATCGCCACAATGAAAGTTTATAATCAAATGAAAGACAGTGTGTTTACACAAGAGCGATTGAAAAAAATAAATGAATTGGAGCAAAAGTATAACAAGGAGAAAAATGAAAACACGATAAAAGATTTGGCTAGAAAAAAGCAGTTTTACCTTTTTTTGGCAATAGCAGGTTTGTTGGGGGTTGCGGCAATTTCCTTCTTCCTCCGACAACAATCCTTAACCTACAAGAAAAACATCCTTGAAACGGAACAGCGGCTCAACCGCGCACGGATGAACCCACATTTCTTTTTTAACGCATTAACTGCCCTGCAAAAGTTTGCAGTGAAAGAAAACAACCCCCAGGCGATGGCCAACAATCTCTCCCGATTCAGTAACATCATGAGAGAAACGTTGGAAAGTACCTACAAAGAATATGTAACCGTAGAATATGAAATGGAATTTATTGAAGAATACCTTGAAGTTCAAAGCATTCGATTTCCGCAAGCATTTATTTACAGTATAACTACCGATGGAAATTTAGAAGTGGATGAACTACTTATTCCTTCCATGATTGTTCAGCCTTTTGTTGAAAATAGCATCGAACATGGCTTTTCAGGTATTGATTATCAAGGTAATATTCGGATAGGCTTTGTGAAAAAAAACCAAGAGTTGATGATCTCCATTGCAGACAATGGCAAAGGGTTCCGTACTTCGGCCCAAGAGAACAATGCGCACATCAGCCGGGCCAGCCAGATCCTTAAAGACCGGATTTATCTGCTCAATCTAAAACTCAAAACAAGAGCAGGCTTTCACATTGACAATGATGTTTCAGGTAAAGGTGTGATTGTGAAAATCAATTTACCTTTACTGTACAAAAATCAAACCCAATCCTGACATGAACATTTTGCTCATCGACAATGAAGCTGAAGTAAGATCCATCCTAAAAAGTATGCTGGAGAATTGGGCCATGGGCAAACATGCCATTGCAGAAGCAGATGGAGTGGCCACCGGTGTTCAAGCCATCCTTTCCTTTCACCCGGATGTGGTAGTGCTGGATGTGGAAATGGATGACGGCACCGGTTTTGATTTATTGAAGCAAATTCCCGATCCTTCCTTTCAATTGATTTTCGCCACGGCATTCAACCAGTATGCTATCCAAGCATTCAAGTTCAGCGCTATTGACTATCTGCTCAAACCCGTTGACCCTATGGAATTGGCGATGGCCCTGCAAAAGGCTGCCGACAACATCAACAGCAACAACCTACAGCAACAACTTGCCATACTCATGCAGCAAATGGGCAATAAACAAGGAGCCTATAAGCAGATTGTATTGAAAGACATTGATAAAACGTATTTTGTAAACATCAACTCCATCATTTACTGCGAAGCGGAAGGTTCTTACACGAAATTCTATATTGCAGATTCTGACCCCATTTTTGTGAGCCGCAATTTGCGTAGTTATGAAGAGTTACTGGCCCCGGCAGGTTTTATACGAACCCATCATTCCTGCCTCGTGAACCCTGACAAAATAAAAGTATTTGATCGAAAGACGGATTGTGGCACTTTAATCCTTGAAGGTGGTTACACCATTCCTGTATCGCAACGCAAACGAGAGTTTGTAACCCAGTTTCTGGAGAACAGGTGAGAAGGGTTTTACTATTCTGGTTAAAAAAGGGTGTATAGCTGTAACTTCTGTTATAAACTGTGACTTATCTGGATGATTTTCCATTTCTCCTCAATCAGTCTTAAGAACACCAGGCGTTTTTGACGGTAGGCTCCTGATGCCAGTTCCAATTGAATTTCGGCGCTATTTTCTTTGATCTTGCTTTCCAAAACCTTGATGGATTCCCAGGGCTGC
Organism: Chitinophagales bacterium; assembly: GCA_013298445.1. Classification (GTDB taxonomy): domain Bacteria; phylum Bacteroidota; class Bacteroidia; order Chitinophagales; family Saprospiraceae; genus Haliscomenobacter. The sequence goes on from JAAFHQ010000334.1 coordinate 4,678, forward strand.
ATGTCTGAAACCCAGTAGAATTGGGTGAAAAAAGGACAAGGAACATTGTAGGTGAATGCATCATTATCCACCTGATCATAATAAATGGCGTAGGGAATATCCTTGAAATAATCCTGACAGCTTTGGAAACGGGCTATTTCCGATTGTTTAAAGGTATAGGCAATACAGCCTAAGGAGTCGAGATTGTGCAGGTAGCGCTCGTAATCCAATAAGGTCTCACCCTTTGGCCCTTTTTTGACGATGGCCGTATGCTCTTTTACATTTCGACCTTTGATGGCTTTGATGTACCATTCATAAAAGCACAGTGCACCATCAGTCGGAGATTGAGCTTTGCCGTGGCTGCTGACTAACAAAAATCCAATCAAAATGAACAAACGCATAGGGTAAAATTGTGTGCCAAAATTAAGCGCTTTTTTATTTTGGCACACAATTTATTAGAGAACCAAGTTTTGCTATTTCTGCTTGGTTTCCACCTCAATCACCCCATCTTCGGCGTCTTTGCCATACTTGTCGATGGCTGCTTTTCCTTTGATGATGTTTACAGACTTTATGGTGCTTGGGTCAATTCTTTTTAAAGGCTCATCGGATTCATTTTTGTGAAGGCGGCCCAGTACTTTACCATCCTTGACAATTAAAGGGCGGCCATCTATATTGGATTTAACCCTTACTGAGCCCTTGGCGTTTTGACTTGCATCGATGTTGACTTTTTCAACGTTTCCTGAAATCTCATTGACGTTGGTAATCCGAACCTCCATAGACTCGTCGACATTGGTGCCGGTTGCGACGTTATTGCTGATATTGACATTGTTAAATTTGATCTCCTTGACCTCACCACCTTTGTAGCCTTTGGTATTCACCACAATCACTCCGTCTTTGCCCTCATCGCCGTATGTGGCGATAGCCGACTCTCCTTTGAGTACCGTGATCGATTGGATGTTACCGGGATCCAGCTTGGACATTGGGTTGCCGCCGGCACCCTCTTTTCCCATGTTTTTTCCATCAATGATAATCAGGGGTTTACCAGGACCATTAGAAACCATGCCATTTTGACCAATGGTATAAGTTTCCGTGTTGCTGATGATGTTCACGCCAGTTCCTGAGGTGCTCGTAATTTTGATCGAACTTTGTACCGGGACCGTATCCAATTTCAGGGTCGGAATTTTGTCGAGTTTGAATTGCCCAAGTACAGTTTTTTGCGGTACCACTGAAACTGTTACAGGTAAAACCGGTGCTTTTGCTATTTCTTCTATACTTTCCCCCAGAGTGATCTCACTACTTGGCAAAGGCAAAGCCTGCAAATAATTCACCGAAAAAAACAGTACCAGGCTCAGTACCAGGGGCAAACAAAGCGCGTATTTAACGGCTTTCCATTGTGGCGATCCCGCTTGGGTCATGCGCCGCAACCGTGTATTCAATTGTGCTGCAAAAGTGTTGTAAGGCATTTGTTCCAATTTTTGTTTTTGTGAAGCTAAAAGGCACGCATATGCATATTTTGAGCCTTGGGTCTCAATGACACCCGCATCGGCTATAAATTCGTGGGTTTCCTGCAAACGTTGGCGCAGGCGGTAAATCAGGGGATTGAACCAATACAGCGCAATCCAGCATTCCATCAGCAGAACATCCCAACTGTGCCCCTGTTGCACGTGGATCAGTTCATGTTGCAAAACCATAGAGGGCATGGGGTCTTTTTTTTGCCAAAAAACATAACTGAAAAAAGAGGCAGCTTCGGGTACGTTTTCTTGTTCTACCAGGTTCCAATCGCCCATGGCGTGCACCTTGCCACTGCGAATCCAGTGCCATATTTTGAGGTAACTGATCATGCTACGCCCCAGACTGAGCATCACTCCGGTGCTATACACCAGCAAAAGTGTAGCACCCCAGGACAACACCCATACTTTCGGCGGTGGCATCAACAAACGCAACCATTCGTTTGGTATTTGCTGGGTTTGTTCCAGCATTAGCACGGCCGGATGAGGATTGGCCGCCAGATTGACTTCAATTTGCAAATGGGGAATCAACAAGGCAATCAAGGGCGTGATGAGCAAATACGCGCGATTG
>JAAFHQ010000335.1 GCA_013298445.1 Chitinophagales bacterium
ATTCTATTTGTAGGCATGATTTTATTGACCTTGGTTTTTGCCTTCAACGACGATCTGATGACTTTTCTTGACCGCGTGACCACTCCACACCTAAAAGTGGAAGTGCCCGATGAGAAACTTGTATTGGCCAGCACGGCGAGTAGTACCTTTTGGATCGCGCCCAGACTGAGTGAAATCAGCGACCCTAAAAAGCGTGAACAGGTCAATTATGGCCGACAACTGATTGCCCATACCGCCAAATACCTGGGCCCAAAAGGTTCGGTCAAAGCCATCAGCAACGGCATGAATTGTCAAAATTGCCACCTGGATGCAGGTACCAAGGTTTTTGGCAACAACTACGGTTCGGTCGCCTCTACCTATCCTAAGATGCGTGCACGAAGCGGTAGTGTCGAAAACATTTACAAACGAGTCAACGACTGCTTTCAACGCAGCCTCAATGGAATGGAACTCGATACACTCAGTAAGGAGATGCAAGCCATCAAAGCCTACATTGAATTTTTGGGCAAGGAAGTGCCCAAAGGTGAAAAAGCAGAAGGCTCGGGGCTCAAAGAACTTCCTTTCCTCGATCGTGCCGCCGACCCGGCCAAGGGCAAGTTGGTCTATGTCGACAAGTGCCAAAGTTGCCACCAAGCGAACGGAGGTGGTCTGAAAAATACTGCCCGCAACGAATACGTATACCCACCATTGTGGGGCAAAAACAGTTACAACGACGGGGCAGGTTTGTACCGCGTCAGCAATTTTGCCAAATACGCCAAGTACAACATGCCGCTTGGAGTGAGTCACACCTCAGCCCAGTTGAGCGACGAAGAAGCCTGGGATGTGGCCGCTTTTGTCAACTCCCAAAGCCGCCCCCATAAGGATGTGCCTCAAGACTGGCCGGATATTTCCAAAAAGCCTGTTGATCATCCTTTTGGTCCATACGCTGATGAATTTTCAGAACAGCAACACAAATTTGGCCCTTACCAGCCCATTGTGGCAGCCCAGCCTAAACCTGCCAAAACCAAATAATCATTTTTTAACGCAACCCAAAATGCCCTGCCGAACGAAGAGGCGAAGCCAGGGTCAACAATCAACCGAGTTATGTTGGAGCAAAGCAGAAGAAAGTTTTTACGGCAAGTAGGTGCCTTGAGCGCGGGTGCTGGCTTGATTGGAGCAACCCCAATTGCTGTTCAGGCAACAGAGCCTACAAAAAATGACTTGCCCGAAGCCGATAAACCGTTCACCATCAGCATCCTGCAAACCACCGATGTGCACTGCCAGGTGCATCCTCACGATGAGTTGTTTTGGGAAAACAACCAGATCACCTTTCGCAAAACAGGTGGTTATGCCAAGTTGGCAAGTTACCTCAAAAAGGAGCGCAAGAAAAACCCCTATACCTTTGTGCTGGATACGGGCGACATGTTTCAGGGCAGTGAACTGTCCATCAAAACGACCGGAAAAGCCATGGTCCCCATCTTGAATCAGTTGGAATACGACCTGTATCTGCCTGGGAACTGGGAGGTGATTTACCATAAAAAAATGATGCAAACGCTGCTGGGCTCCCTCAATGCACCCAAGGTTTGCGCCAATATGTACCATGACCTCGGCGACAAAAAAAAGGGAGAACTGATTTTTCAGCCCTATCACATCTGGAATGTAGCGGGGGTGAAAATCGGCTTTTTGGGGTATACCGATCCACTCGTGCCCTTGCGTCAATCGCCGATTTACAGCAAAGGCATCATTTATACCCAACCTGAAGAAAACCTCGCCCACTACGTGGATGTGCTGCGCAACCAGGAGCAATGCGCTTATGTGCTCATCATTGCGCACCTGGGCCTCTCGCAACAAATTGCCCTGGCCAACAAGCCGGAGTGCGAGGGTGTGGACTACATCTTGGGTGGCGACACCCACGAACGGGTGCGCAAACCCATTCAGTGCAAGTATTCAAAAGTGGTGGAACCTGGCGCTTTTGGCTCCTTTGTCGGCAGACTGGAACTCACCATCCAAAATGGAAAAGTGATTGCCAATCAGTACAGCCTGGATGAGGTGGATGCCAGCAAGTACAAGGCGGATAAAGAAATGAACGCCTTGGTGCAAGCCAATGAGCAACCCTTTTTGGAAGACATTTACAAGGTGGTCGGATACAGTACCATCCCCCTCTACCGGTATTTTGTGGTGGAAAACCCCATCGATACCATGGTACTCGACTCCTTGAAGTGGAAATTGCCAGAGGTAGATGTGGTGCTGTCTAATGGATTCCGCTTTTGCCCACCCCGGGCTACTCCCGACCAAACGGGCAATATCCCGATCACCAACGGCTACATTTATGATATGCTCCCGGTAGACAGTACGGTGCGCACCGCAAAGGTAAGTGGGCTACAAATCGTCAATTGGCTGGAGAGTGAACTGAACAATGTTTTTGCCAAGGATGCCTCCCAGCGCTTCGGCGGTTGGTTGATCAAATTTAAGGGGATGGAAATCTCTTTCAATGCTTTTGCGGACAAAGGCAAACGGGTTCAGACGGTGGAAATTGGCGACAAACCACTGGATTTGAACAAGACCTACAGCATTTGTGCCTGCGAACGAGAAGGTGACCCTATGGACATGCTTTGCCGCATCAGGAATGTGGTAGATGCCCAAAATACGCCTTACACCCTGCATTCGGTTATGCGGGAGTACCTGGCCAAACATTCGCCAGTAACGCCGACTCCTCCACTAAATGCCAAAATATTGGATGCACCTCAAACGCTGTTGACTCAGGTCAGTGGTGTAGATTATCAATTTACCTAAAGAAAAAAATACCGTGTTGATGAAAAAAATATGCTTGCTCCTGCTTTTGCTGCCTGCCTTGCAATTCGTAAAGGCGCAAAACCACCAAACCCTCAGCGATGAGGGTTACCAGGACAATAAAATTGTGTTTCAGGTAGTGACCCAGGATACCTTAGCACACAAGGCCTTGATGAAACAGTTGAACAACATCCGCTCCGTAGCACCCAATACTCCCATCGAAGTAGTCTGTCACGGTCCGGGATTGTACATGCTGGTTGCCGAGCGCTGTGTCATCCAAAAACAGATCAAAGAACAGGCCGCCAAAGGCATCAGTTTTGTGGCTTGTGAATTTTCCCTCAAAGAGCGGAATGTGTCAAAGGATGCAGTGGTGCCAGAGGCCAACTTCGTGCGCTCTGGTGCTTTGGAGATTGCCAATAAGCAACGCCTGGGCTGGAGTTATTTGAAGGCGGGGTTTTGATGTTGTTGGCTGCGCACTCACTTTACCTGTGTCTCGAAAAGTGAGTACGCAGCCAACAAACAACTCTTTACGATTTTTAGTACGCAAGGTTTCACATTAAACCACTTCTTCGACCAATATTTTAGCACTTGTCTATTACCCGACGCTGGTTCATTTTGGGCTCAAATTAGTTTGCTTAAAAATTAGGACTATTTCTTATTTGACTATCTTTAGGCATCATTCCACCAAGAGCCGAATTCAAGTTATCTCCACTACCAAGCGCATGTCTCTTCGCGCCTTTGTCATTTTTCCCATTACCAATATTAATTATTTCAGCCATGAAAATTGTAAATGTAAGCGTACGTGGTGGCAACACCACAGAAGGCGCAACCGGAGTATCCTTCTCCGTATTGCCTTACGAAGTAGTAGTCCAAATCCCAGGTAGCCGCGAGCCGGTGCTGAGTATTCCTGTGGTAGACAATCCTTTGCTCAATCGCCAGTCCTATAGTTTCGCAGTGGAAGGCTATGAGGTCGATCTGGATGTTCAGGAATTTGTAGAGGAGATGTATGACGATTGTGGCGATGATGGCGAGGGCTTGACCGAAGAGGAGCTAAACGCACTGGTAGAGGACGAGGCTCAAGCTGCGTTGAATGAAGTGCTGGGTGAACCTGAATTGGACGAGGCCATAGAGCCGGAAGAGGAAGTTGGCCCTGATAATGGATTGGATACCGGATATCAGGAAGAAGTGCTTGCTGAAGAAGCAGAGCTCAGCCCTGAAAATGGATTGGATACTGGATATCTGGAAGAAGTGGAAAATGCTGCCGAAGAATCTGTGCATGTAGCCCTGGAATTAACCGGGGAGCCTGAAGTTGAAGCAGCAGAGCCCAGCCATCCAGACACGATTACCGAAATTCCAGACATCATTGAAATTACTTCTTCCCGCCAGGAAGCTCCAGTGGAGGAGGAGGCCGAAACGGCCTTTTTTCAGCGTGATGAAGGAGGATCTCAGCCTGTTGTGGATGCAGATGAAACTGTGGTTCCGGTAGCGGAAGAACACAATGCGGAGGATTTGAAGGTCCTTTTGGCGCAAACCCAGGATTTGTTGAAGAAGTATGATTTGAATAGTGTGGAGCATTGAAGTAATGCTGAAGTAGGTAGGATTTTAGCCACAAAGGCACTAAGGCACAAAGAACCAAGTCATGGACTCAGGTTTTGCGCCTTAGTGCCTTTGTGGCTAAGCATTAAAAATCTGAGCTGTATTGCCAACCCATCTTATTATTTGTGCTAGTTTAGAGACAAATACACACCGCATCAGCTCAATTCATGGAAGTCGCAGAAATTATTCAACACATCCAAGAACGCCAACACATCCTGGCTCAACGTAGGGTTACGCTTGGTTTTGACGGCTTTATCGATACGATCGCAAAAATCATCAAGGATAAAGGGGTGCAGAATGAAACTCTTTTTTTTCCGAGGATTCAGGATTTTGGCCACTACGTGCTCGACAAATCCGCGAGTAGCTTCAGTTTAGAAGTAGCCGAACAAAATGTCAAATTAGGTGGCAATATGCCCATCACCGCACATGCCCTGTCGAGTTTGGGCGTTCCGGTCAATTGTGTCGGGGCTTTGGGACACCCCCGGATTCATCCTGTTTTTGAGCATCTTGCGCCCAATGGGCAAATGTATAGTTTTGCGGAACCCGGGTATGCTACTGCCTATGAGTTTGACAATGGCAAAATGATGTTTGCCCAAATGGAGCACCTCAACCAACTAGGTTGGGAGGCCATCGTTGAAAAAATTGGCTTGGACACCCTGATTCAATTGTTTTCCAACAGCGATTTATGGGCCATTCTCAATTGGAGCGAAATTGATGCTTCGAGCAATATTTGGCGCGGACTTTTAACCGATGTGGTTCCCAAATGTCAGCCTAAAAACCAAGCCATTGCTTTTTTTGACCTCTCGGATTGTTCCAAACGTAGTGATGAAGCCATCCTGGAGATGTTAGCGTTGCTCCAACAGTTTAGCAAAAATGCACAGGTTATACTGAGTTTGAACAGCAACGAAGCCCGACGTATTTTACAATGTTTCATGGCTACCAACCTGACTGAGTTGCTTGAAATAGGAACAAGCCTATACCCATTTTTGCGCTTGCCGACCCTTTTGATCCACTCCGCTCAACATACGTTCTGCATTACGAATGATCGTGTTTATTCCTGCTCCAGTTTTTGGACAGCTCACCCAAAACTGTCCACGGGTGCTGGTGACCATTTCAGTGCAGGTATGGCTGCTGCACAATTGATGCAACTGGATTGGGAATCTGCGCTTATTTTTGCCAATGCTGTTGCGGGTTGTTACGTGCGCAGCGGCATTAGTCCTACGCTGAACGAGGTCGTTCAGTTTCTAACTACTACAAGCCATGCAAATCAGTGAAGCCAATCGCTTGCGGTTGTTGTACTTTTTGGTGTTTTGCTGCACTGCTGCCTGGCTGCCCATCCTGGCAGATTTCCTTAAAGACCGCGGCTTAAATGGCTTGCGTATAGGAACCGTGCTGAGTGTCACCCCACTGATGATGTTTTTGGTACAGCCTTTTTATGGCATGTTAGCGGATCGTTGGGGTTACAAACGGTGTTTGTTGCTGTCTTCCTTTTTGGCGGCCATCAGTTATGTCTTTTTTTTGATCGATGGGGGTTTTGTTTATCTATTGATTGTCACGGCGGTAATGGCCGTGTTTTACAATACCATTCAACCCATTCTGGATAGCCTATCTTTACAACTGGCCCAAGCTGATCCCAAATTTTCCTACGGCAGCTTGCGGATTGCAGGTGCTGCAGGCTGGGCTTTCATGGGCATTACCGCCGGGTATTGGATTGATCAGGTGAGTACCAGTGTGATTTTTATTTTTTCAGCGGGGAGTATGCTACTGGCCTTTGGGTTGGCCTGGTTCGTATCGAATGAACGGAGCAAGGAGCCTCAAAGCGAGGAGCTTCAAAATTATCAGTACTGGCGCGAAATTTTTCAAAATCGAACCCTGCTCCTCCTTTTATTGGCCGTGTTTTTGGTTTCTGCCGGGGGAACCACAATCTGGAATTTTTACTCCATTTACCTCAAAGAAAACGGAGCTTCAGCAAAGTTGGTAGGTTACGGCCTGTCCTTCCAGGGCTTGTGCGAATTGCCTTTTTTTTATTTTTCGGCTAAAATCATCCAGCGTTTGGGCATAAAAAACACCTTGCTGCTCACCATTTTTGCCACCTCTTTGCGCATGTTTTTATACAGTGTGGTCAAAACCCCTGAATTCGCCATTGCCATCGAAGTGTTACACGGAATCTCCTGGTCCTTGTTCTGGGTGGTTTGTGTAGAGTATGTCAACGTTTTGGTTCGCCCTGAGTGGCGGGCGAGCGGACAATCCCTTTTGTATGCAGCTTATTATGGCATTGGGGCAATTGTGGGCAATTTTTGGACCGGGTACTTGTACGATGCCAAGTTGAAAATCGGGGAAATCTTTTTTTTAAATGCAGTTTTGGTGGC
>JAAFHQ010000341.1 GCA_013298445.1 Chitinophagales bacterium
ATTTTGTTTATATTATTGGTTAGAACGCTGTAATTAAAGCGCTGCGGGGTATCGAGCGATCCGGGCAAACAAGCTTGATACCCCTTTCTTTTTTCACAAAAAAGATGGGTTCCAATAGGGATGTCTCCTGCTTGTAATGAAGTGGTTGGCAATATTTTTATTGGATGGAATCAAAATGGAAGGAGAGAGAAAATAAAAAAGGCAACCTCGGGCTGATAAAAGATTTTGCTATGTAGCAACTAGTGAGTGTAAGCCGAGGTTGCCTAGCGAATTGTAACCTTAACTGATGCTTATACGCATGAGGTGAATTATTCGCTGCCTGGAAAATTTATTTTTTTTCGTAGGAGGCAACCAAATTGCGCAACTGGTCCAAATAAAGTGCCTTTTTCTGGGCTCTGCGCTCGATACTGGTGGGTGTAAAAAAAGTATGTTTTTCTAAAAAAGAAACCTGCAGGCGGTTCCAGGCCTCTTCATTTTGCAGCACCTTATAAGCTTTGAGTTCTTCGTAGAGTGTGGCACCGATGCTGAAAAAATCGTCCCGACCCAGGTAGTCCAGGTCGGCATCACACAAAATGGCTTCCAAATGATTTTGAGGATTCTGAGGGATTTTGGTCGCCATGATCATCCCACAAATTTGTTCAATCTCCTGATCCGAATAACCAAACTTGGGCAATTCTTTTTGGGCAATCTGGCAGCCCAATAATTCATGGTCCTTGTTGTTGATGGTAAAGCCCGAATCGTGGAACAAGGCAGCCGTTTTGAGCAAAACCGCTTCACGCGAGGTTACCGCTTCGATGTTGCAAAGTTCTTTGGTGATGTCAAAAACATCCAAAGTATGGTGCAAACCATGATAAGTCAAATCAGCGGAGAGTTCGCGTTTGAGTTTATCAATGATGAAATCTTTAGCGGCCCGATAATCCATTCTTACAGTTGAAGTGATTGGCCTTTATGGACAGCAAGCCGTCCATAAAGGCTTTTGGTTACTCGACAAATATAAACAAGATAATTGAAATCCATAGACTTTATGAACAGAAGCTCATTTGGCCGGAACAAGGCCTTTTGAACTGCTTTTCCCACGGTCTAATCCAAAAGAACCACGCCAGAAGCCATAAACTTCAGCTCTTCTTTGGGTTTGGTAATCAGGGCGATTTCAGCCGCCGATTTACCGGCATCTTCAGCATAGTGACGCAATTCGTCCACGGGGGTTACTTCCCGGTAAGCAATTCCTTGCATAACTACCTTACGCCCGGAGATGTCTTTCGGCATAAAAAAGGCGTAATCTTTAAACTTGACAAACATTTTTGGTTTGCCCGCTTCGTCTGAAATGATGTTCATCCAGCAACCTTTCACCTGGCATACCCCTTCTACGGTACCCACTACTTTAACTTTCATGGAGTCCTTGGAATTGAGCTCGGTCAGCAATTGATCGTAAGAAACGGCACCGTTCGCAGAGATTTTTGCACCGAAGTGTTTGCTGTCGCTTTTGCTACTCACACTGTTTTTGGTACTGTTACAAGCATAAAAGGTGGCAGCCACCATCAGGAAGAGAAAGAATTTTTTCATTGCTATCATTTTTTTTGCAAAATTAAGATTACTTTAAAGAGGAAGTTCAAAAAATATGAGCATCGTCCGTCATTGGCTTAAAATTTCTTTAAAGCTTCAGAGGCGAGCAATATGGATAACCCATAACAGGTTAATAAAATTATTCAATCTTCGCAAAAAACGCTACAATCTGAGTGAAACTTTACGCTTTGTTTTCTTTGAAAACCGCTTTGTTTGTAACAATTAACTCAGTTTCGGGTATGAAGATGTTGTGCTGCGTATGGTGCCTTTTGTTGGCATCCCCGATGTTAAGTGCTCAAAATCCGGCTTTTAAATGCCTGAAAGGCGACTGTGAAAATGGACTCGGCAAATGTGTGCTCCCCAATGGAGCTGTCTATGAAGGCAGTTTCCGGCAAGGAAAAATGCAGGGCCTGGGCACCATGGAGTTTCCCAATCGCGACCGCTACAGCGGAGAATGGGCCAATCACATGCGCCAGGGTCGGGGGCGTTACAAATTCGCTACCGGAGATGAATACCTTGGCGAATTTCAGGCCAATGCCATGCAGGGCACGGGTGCCATGACCTATCTGGATGGCTCCAAATATGAAGGTCAGTGGTACAATGGCCAGCCTCAGGGCCGCGGCGTATTGCTACAAGCCAACAAAGACCGTTACGAAGGTGACTTTCAATTGGGGAAATTTGGCGGAAAAGGAACCATGCTCTATGCCAATGGTGAAAAATACCAGGGCGACTGGAAGGAAGGAAAACCGCACGGCACGGGCATCCTGAGTAAAGCCAATGGCACCAAAATGAGCGGTATCTGGGATCAGGGCCGCTACCTGGGAGCTAGTCGACTCGAAATTTTACAAAATGAAGTAGCACTACCCGACGACTCCCTGCAATACCGCAATTGTAATGTAGAATTTTGTGGCACCGGACTGGGCCAATTTGTCTACCGCAATGGCACCCGTTACGTGGGTTATTTTGCCAATGGCAACCCCGAAGGTCTGGGCAAAACCTTTTACAACAATGGAGATCGATATGAAGGGGGCTGGAAACAAAACAACCCCCAGGGGCGGGGCATTATGTACTACCAAGATGGACGCATCCTGACCGCCGTATGGGAAAAGGGCCTACCTGTGCAAAAAATCTTCGAAGAAAAGGCAAAACCTACCGTACCCGTAAAACCAGCTTCAAATCCTGCCTCCGACGTTAAAATTTGGGCCGTTGTAATCGGGGCCGCACAATACAACCACCTGGTCTCACTACGCTTTACCGACGACGATGCCTATCTCGTATATGCCTTTTTGCGCAGCCCTGAAGGTGGTGCCGTCCCGGAGAGTCAAATCCGGCTTTTGATCGATGAAGACGCAACCCGCAGTGGAATTCTGTCGGCAATGAATACACTTTATCAAAAAGCTGATGATAATGATGTGATTTTTTTCTATTTTTCCGGCCACGGCATTGAAGGCTCATTTTTGCCCATCGATTACGATGGTTACAACAATAGCATCAAGCATGAGGAGTTGAAAAACATCATTGACAAAAGCCGTGCTAAGCACAAAATCATAGTGGCCGACGCCTGCCATGCAGGTAGTATCGGCAATCCTCGGACTCCTATTCACATCGAATTAGAGAAATTCTACCGCTCCTTTATCAGTTCCAAAGGCGGTACAGCATTGTTTATGTCTTCAAAAAGTGAAGAATATTCATTGGAAGACAATGGCTTGCGTTCGGGGGTATTTAGTCATTTTTTGATCAAAGGGTTAAAAGGCCCTGCCGATCAGGATCACAACAACTTGATTACCGTTAAAGAAGCCTTTGACTATGTACAACGCAATGTACGCACCTATACAGCCAACGTACAGACCCCTCTGTTGTTGGGTACTTTTGACCAGGCAATGCCTTTTGCATTGATTCGCGAATGAACTTGACCCATTAAATTATTTCCAACATGAAGAAGCTCATTTTTTGCTTTTCAATCGCAGTAACCTTAAATCTTCAATTTGTACTCGCCCAATGCATTACGGGCAATTGCATCGATGGAAGTGGGGTCATGTATTACCCTAGCAGCAGCTCGCGATATGTGGGTGAATTTAAAGGGGGAAAAAGGGAAGGTTTTGGTTATTTGTATTTGCCCAACGATGGCAATTACACTGGATACTGGAAAAACAACCGCTATGATGGAGAAGGCATTCGCCTGATGGGCGACGGCAAGGTTGAGCAAGGCATGTGGAAAGAAGGTCAATTGGCCAAACCCATGAACAACATCAATCTCCCCTTGGATGGGGTTGCCTATAAGTTTAAACCAGGCTGTATTTCGGGCAATTGTTTTGAAGGCAATGGCATCAAACTGTATCCCGACGGGATGATTTACCTGGGTGATTTTAAAAATGGGATCCGCAATGGCTTTGGCAAAGTATACAACCCCGATAAAACGATTTATGAAGGCCGCTGGGTCAGCGATAAAATGGATGGCTCCGGGGTCTTTATTGACGACAAAGGAGTAAAACGAACCGGAGTTTGGAAAGAAAACCTCTATGTCAGCAATGGCAATGCTTCAAACTCAGGCTCAGTACCTCCTGCCCCAGGGGTAAAATCTCCTCAACGCCAAATTGGATGTGTTACCGGAGATTGTGTCAATGGATATGGTACTTATGTGTATAGTGATGGCAGCCGGTACATCGGGCCATTTAAGGATAGTCTTTCGCATGGTCAAGGGGTAGCCATTTACCAAAAGGATGGCGCGACCACCCGTTATGAGGGCATGTTTGACCGCGGTAGTGTAACAGGTCGAGGAACTTACACCTATGCTGACGGGCGCAAAAAAATAGGTTACTGGAAGGATGGAAAACTGATCCAGACCCTGGAATCGGAAAATGCCAACCCAACCAGTCAGCCACCAGCCGTGGCTGGAATCAAAATCTGGTCGGTCATCATTGGTGTGGCCTCCTATAAAGATATGCCGGTATTGCGCTTTACCGACGACGATGCTTATCGCATCTATGCTTTTCTGAAAAGCCCCGAAGGTGGTGCTGTAGCCGATGAACAAATCAAACTCCTGATCGACGAAGCGGCTACCCGCCAAAACATCCTCAGCGCGATGCGGGAGGTATTTTATAAGGCAGGTCCCAACGATTTTGTGTTGTTGTACTTTTCAGGACATGGTTTGCCCGGAGCCTTTTTACCCATTGATTACAATGGTATAGACAACAAAATTTTCCATCAGGAAATCAACGACATGCTCAAAAAGAGCCCGGCCAAGTACAAACTGTGTATTGCCGACGCCTGCCACTCGGGCAGCATGTTAGCTGCACGTTCGGTCCAATCTACCCAGAATACCATCGTTGGTTTTTACAATCAATTGGCACAGGCACAGGCGGGTACGGCCTTGATCATGTCGTCAAAATCTGAAGAAACTTCTCTGGAGGCCAGTGGCTTGCGCCAAGGCGTTTTCAGCCATTTCCTCATTCGGGGATTAAAAGGTGAGGCCGATTCTAATCGCGATAAAAAAGTAACCATCCAGGAATTGTTCGATTACGTGTACACCAGCGTACGGTCATTTACCGGGAATTTGCAATCGCCGATCATTCGGGGGGATTACGATCACTCAATGATTGTATCGGCGGTCGAACGACCTTGATGATTTTCAATTATTTATTTGGATATCCAAAACCCATTATTTACCTTTGCAGCCCAAATTTTTGGATAACCAAATATGTCTGAATCCGATGAGAAATTACGAAGTAACCTTCATCGTTGACCCCGTGCTGGCGTCTGATATTTATTTGGATATCCAAAACCCATTATTTACCTTTGCAGCCCAAATTTTTGGATAACCAAATATGTCTGAATCCGATGAGAAATTACGAAGTAACCTTCATCGTTGACCCCGTGCTGGCGTCTGAAGAAATCAAGGCGACTGCTCAGACATATGTCGATCTGCTCAAGAGCAAGGGCTGTGAGATCGTGCATATCAATGAGATGGGCTTGCGTCAATTGGCATTCGCCATTGGCAAGCGTCACTCCGGGTCTTATTATTGCGTTGAATTTAAGGCTGTCGACGGCACCTTTGTCAACGAAGTTGAACTGGCGTTCCGCCGCGACGAGCGCATCATTCGCTTCCTGACCGTATCCCTGGATAAGTACGGCGTGAAGTACAATGAAGACAAGCGCAAAGGTCTGATTGGTACAATCAAAAAGAAGAAGGTAGAGGAAAAGCGCGACGAAAGAAACGAGCGCCCTGATCGTAGAGGCAACAACAACAGCGGCCCACGTCGCCCACAGCCTGCTGCGGTAGAACCAGAAGCTCCGGCTACTACTGAAGATCAAGCGTAATCCCATTACCAACCTTCCAAAAGACACAAACCAATGGCAAATAAGGACGATATTAAGTTCCTCAGCAATCCTAAGATTGGCCAGAAGCGCAAAAAATATTGCCGCTTCCGCAAGTTTGGCATCAAGTACATCGATTACAAAGATGGCGACTTCTTGCTGCAATTCATCAACGAGCAAGGCAAAATCCTGCCTCGCCGTATTACTGGTAACTCTTTGAAGTACCAACGCAAAGTGGCTACTGCCGTAAAACGTGCGCGTCACCTGGCTTTGCTGCCCTATGTAGCCGATTTGTTGAAATAATCCAATTCGGACTGCAACGATTTGATTTAGGAACACCCCGCGGTGATCCACAACTCAAAATCATCATCAATCATGCAAGTTATTCTGCTTAAGGATATTGATAAACTAGGGGATCGTTTTGAAGTAGTTGGCGTAAAAAATGGTTACGGCCGCAACTACCTGATCCCACAAGGCCTGGCTCGTGTAGCCAACAAGGCCAATCTAGATGCTATCGACCACATCAAGCGCAATGAAGAAGAGGAGGAAGCTGCTCGTCGCGCTGAGTTCGAAGCAATTGCTACCCAACTCGCCAGCCAAACCATCAAGATTGGCGCCAAAGCGGGCCAAAGTGGCAAAATCTTCGGTAGCGTTACCAACGTACAAATCATTGCTGCAATCAAAGAGCAGCTGGGTATGGAAATTGAGCGCCGCAAGGTATCTATCGCTGAAGAAATTAAAGAACTGGGCAC
>JAAFHQ010000336.1 GCA_013298445.1 Chitinophagales bacterium
TCGGGATCGTTGCGCAATTCGCGGGGGTAACGCACGCGCACATTGTAGCGCTCACGGCCTTCCACAGTTTGGGTAACCGAGGTTCCGCCAATCGAAGCTTCGATGTAACTTTGCACATCCGCGATGCTCAGCCCGTGCCGGGCAATGGCGGCGCGGTCAATTTCCAGCTCGATGTAGGGTTTGCCAACGATCCGATCTGCAAAAACGGCCGCATCTTTTACCCCTTCCACCTCGCGGAGTAATTTTTCAATTTCGAGGCCAAAGGCTTCGATACTTTCCAGTGTCGGCCCCTTGATCTTGATACCCATGGGAGCACGCATCCCCGTTTGCAGCATGATCAATCGGGTTTCGATGGGTTGCAATTTGGGGGCAGAGGTAATACCCGGGAGTTGGGTCACTTTGCTGATTTCATCCCAAATGTCGTCGGGCGATTGGATGTGGTCGCGCCACTGGCGAAAATACTGGCCGTTGCGGTCTTCCACCAATTCACCTTTTTTATCCCTCACATATTCCCCCTTGTTATCCACCTTAAAGCGGAGTCGATTGCCATTCTCATCCGTTTTGTATTCGGATTTGTACAAAATCACGTTTTCGTACATGGGTAATGGCGCGGGGTCGAGGGCACTTTCCACCCGACCCGCTTTACCCACCACCGTTTCTACCTCGGGAATGGCCGTTACGGCCATGTCCAGCATCCGCAAATTGCGCGCATTTTCCTGCGTCCCTGCATGGGGCATCGCGCTGGGCATCAGCAGGAAAGAACCTTCATCCAGGGCGGGCATAAACTCACGGCCAATCCCCCTGAAAATGAAATAGCCTGCGCTCAAAATGCCCAGCGGAATGAGCATAAACAGCAGCTTGTATTCCAGAAAAAAAGCCAATAAGGGGCGGTATATAACCGTCATTCCGTAAAGAAGCCCCAACAGGGTTGCAATGATTCCACCAACAAACAGGTAATTGAGTACAAATGACTGATCCACTCCCAGCGGCATCCACATGCGGGTGATCAGGGCAGCTACGATTGCGGCGTAGACCAAATTGATGCCTTGCTTGATTCGTTCATGCAGAGTGCCCCCAAAACGTTTTTCACTCCAGACCAATACTGCTGCCGAAAGACCAACGATCAGCAAAATAAAACCCAGGGTGTTTTGCTGAAAAATCAATGCTACTATCCCACCCAAAAACAGAACCCCGGCACCAAGCCAGCGCCAAAAACGCCGCGTCACTTTCCAGGAAAAAACAGTGTGCGCCAAAGCTGGCAATACCATAATGGCCAAGACGATTGCCGCACCTAGGGCAAAGGTTTTGGTAAAAGCCAGCGGGCGGAACAATTTGCCCTCGGCACCTTCAAGGGCGAATACGGGTAAAAAGCTCACAATCGTGGTCAATACTGCTGCCACCACCGCCGAGCCAACTTCTGCCGAACCTTCATACACAGTGGTGAACAAATCTTCTTTATCTCCATGGGTTTCTAACCTGCGCACAATGTTTTCCGAGATCACAATACCAACGTCGACCATGGTCCCAATGGCAATTGCGATGCCCGAAAGCGCCACGATATTGGCATCCACGCCAACCAATTTCATCACGATAAAAGTCATCAACACCGCAATGGGCAAAAGCCCAGATACGACCAGGGAAGCCCGCAGGTTGAACAAAAGTACGATGACCACGATGATGGTGGTGAGGATTTCCTGAATCAAGTTGCTGTACAGTGTGCCCAAAGTTTCTTTGATCAGGTGGCTGCGGTCGTAAAAGGGCACTATTTTTACTTGGGAAAGGGTGCCATCGGCCAGTACCTTGCTGGGCAAACCGGGTTCAATTTCGGCGATCCGCTCTTTTACTTTTTGAATCACTTCCAAAGGGTTGGAGCCAAAACGCGCTACCACTACCCCACCTACAGCCTCGGCACCTGATTTGTCCAAAATCCCCCGGCGTTCAGCAGGGCCGATGTTGACCTTGGCGATGTCGCGAATACGGACGGGGATGTTGTTGCTGACCCGCACCACGGTTTCTTCCAGGTCGGCCAAGGTTTTGATGTAGCCAAGCCCGCGTACGTAGTACTCCACCAGGTTGAGTTCCAGGGTTTGGGCACCAATATCGAGGTTAGATTGGCGCACGGCGTTCATCACTTCTTCCAGGCTGATGTTGTAGGTACGCAGCGCTTGAGGATCAACGTCAATTTGGTACTCTTTGACAAAACCACCAATCGAGGCTACCTCGGACACCCCCGCAGCAGAGGTCAATCCATAACGTACGTAAAAGTCCTGAATGCTGCGCAATTCGTGGGCATCCCAACCGCCCGTGGCTTTGCCTTGTGGGTCACGACCTTCGAGGGTGTACCAGAAAATTTGCCCCAATCCAGTTGCATCCGGGCCGAGAGTAGGTTGTACATTTTGCGGCAGCAGACTGGAAGGCAAGGAATTGAGTTTTTCCAAAATCCGCGACCGACTCCAGTAAAAATCAATCTGATCCTCAAAAATGATGTAGATGCTGGAAAAGCCAAACATGGAGGTGGATCGGATGCTTTTCACCCCCGGCAAACCCAACAATGTAGTCGTTAGCGGATAGGTAATCTGGTTTTCGATGTCCTGTGGCGAACGCCCCGGCCAGTCGGTGTATACAATCTGCTGGTTTTCGCCAATGTCGGGAATGGCATCTACCGCCACCGGATCACGGGGCAAGCCCGGAATGTGGAAGTCGAAAGGAGCCGATACCAATCCCCAACCGGTAAAAAGCAGCAGTACAACCCAGGCCATGAGCTTATTGTGCAAGAAAAAATAGATGATCTTGTTCAACATGATCTGCTACTTAATTTTTGTCCGCGTTCGCCCGTTTTTGGAAATCGGCAATACGTTTGGTTAAATCTTTGATCGCACTGCTCAGCTTTTCCTTTTCAGCCAAAACCAAAGCGCGTTGGGCAGCAGCCAATGCCGTTGGATATTCCCCCAAATCCGCGTAGATTTTTTGCGCCAAATTGGGGATGAAAAAGGTTTTATCGTCCAGTTTTTCAGCCGCTTCTACCCAGGTTTTGGCTTGCTGGATGTCCCGTTTGGTGGCATAGTAATAAGCGGCAGCCTGGAACAGCAAATCAGCATTTTTCTCCTGCTTGTCAATCAGGCGCTTTTGTATTTCCGCCATGTTGTTGAAGTCAGCAATGGTCTGAAGTGGAATTTTGACCATGGTATTTTCCCACATCAAGTTCAGAGAACTTTCTCCACGTGGGTTAAAATCGCCAAACTCGATAGTGAAGGTTTCATAAAAGCGCCCCGCTGCTTCCGGCTTTACCTTGAAGCGGTGAATGTCCACTTGCGGGTCGTAACCAAAAGCGCCGTGCAGAGTGGCATCCCGATTGAGGATGAGCGTCCACTCCTCTGGGCCAGGGATGCTGAAAAGGGAATATTTGCCCGTCGGAATTTTTTTGCCGCCAATGATCACCGTTTCGCGCAAGGCCAGGGCCGTACAATCGTTGGCACCTGTGCGCCACAGACTGTCGAAGGGGATTAGCTGGCCGAAAATTTTACGGCCCCGTGCGGAAGGCCGACCATAAGTTACGGTGATGTCACTTTCGCCAAAATTTTGCACCAGGGTAGCATCCGGGCTGGCAGTGGGGGCTTTTAAAGTGGCTTGTGCAGCTGCCTCTTGCAGACAAATACCGTATACACAAAGGGCTAAAATACTGCTGAGCAATACTTTTTTCATAACCATGAAGTTGATAGGTGCTTGATTCAGCACCGGAGAATGAGTAATGGAAAAAGATAAAACTGTTTTCAACAGGACGATGAAAACGCAGGAAAATCAGCAGGCTAACAAAGGAAGGATTGCACCAACACGGGAATGTCCTGCATTCGAGGCGGTGGCTTGTAAAGGTAAAAGCGCAGGATTTTTTGATTATGGGGGAGAATATCTCGGGAAAATTCCAAGGCAAAATTTAAGCTTGGGGGCAAAATAAAAGCGTCAGCGACAAGGCTGAGGGCTAGCACCTTTTGTAAGGTAGGCTGGGTGTCGGTTTTGAGGAAAGAAGATTTGTCCGAACAGCAGGGAATGCGTGAAAGGCTTTCCTGTTCAGTGCTCGCTTCCGCTTTTTCACAACAAGAGCTTTTAACCAACATTCGCTTTTGGCAACAACTTTTAGGTTGTACAAACAAGGCTACTTTTTTACCCCGCATTTGGCACAAATGCTCAAACACCATTATCCCGCTGGAGGATAATAGGATGTTGAGTGCCAAGATGAGGTGCAAAATTTTTAGCATTGGGTTGCTATTTGAGGGCAAAGATACGGTTGAAAACGATGTGCACGGGGATTTTGTTTTTACAAGAGCTGATCCATAATCTTTTGCAAATTAAACTGTACCCCTTCCATCACGGTGATATCTTCTTCCCATTCGAAATGTTGTACATCTTCTCCGGGGACTATAACTTTGACCGAGTGCACCTCCGTAAATATCCAGATGATTTTTTTGACTCCAAATTCGAGAAGTTGGCGGTTTTTACGATCAAAATAGTCGATAGAAGCCCCTGGCGAATCCAAATCTGCTTTGGTGTCGATTTCAATGGCAATTTCTGGTGGGTTGGCGGAATATTGATTGCTGAGTACGAAGTTTTCTTTGTTAAAAATGGCAATGTCAGCTATACGAACAGTTTCTCTTGCAATTTGCAAACCTAAGTTGCCTGTAGTCAAAATGTATTCCCGTCTAAGCGATGATTTAAGTGTAAAACCAATTTCTGATTTGATCCAAGCCTGCAAATTATTTTGACAACTGACACTATCCGCTCCATCATTATTTACCAAAACTTCACGATATCCCCTGTAATAAATCGGCCGACCATCATCCATCTCGTAGATGAGGTAGCTGGGAATCTCCTGCGTTTTGGCACTAGAACTAAGCGTCATCTCTACCATTTTTTTCAAAAATAAGCCTTTTTTGCCTAAAGTCAAACCAAAGAGCAGCTTTCCCATCGTAAAAAAAGCCACAAAACTTCCATTTTTTCCAAGCGGGCACCACCTAGAAAACCTATTTTTGCACCACCAAAATTTGCACACCCAATGAAGAAATACAATTTCAGTCCTGGGCCGGCTATATTACCAGCATCGGTCATTGAAGAAGCCGCTCGTGGCGTACTCAATATCAACAACAGTGGACTATCTATTTTAGAGATCTCCCACCGTAGCAAAGACTTCATCGCTATCGCTGCTCAAGCTGAGCAACTGGTACGCGACTTACTGAATCTCAGCGATGATTACGCGGTGTTGTTCCTTTCCGGAGGCGCCAGTACGCAGTTCTTCATGGCACCCATGAACTTGCTGAACGAGGACGAGACCGCCGCGTACGTCAATACGGGCACTTGGGCTGACAAAGCCATCAAGGAAGCCAAACTCTTTGGCAAAGTGGAAGTGTTGGCTTCGTCCAAGGAACAAAATTACACCTTCATTCCCAAAGGTTGGACGGTGCCCGGCCATGCCAAATACCTGCACCTGACCAGCAACAACACCGTCTACGGTACCCAGTACCACTGGTGGCCCGATACCGAAGTGCCGATTGTATGCGATATGTCTTCGGATATCTTCAGCCGTCCGATTCCGGTCGAGAAATTTGGATTGATCTATGCTGGAGCACAAAAGAACATGGGCCCCGCAGGAACCACACTGGTGATTGTACGCAAAGACTTGCTCGGCAAAGTAAACCGCGCCATTCCATCCATGTTGCAATATGGCATCCATGACGCCAACGACAGCATGTACAATACTCCACCGGTATTCCCCATCTACGTTTCGATGCTGACCATGCAGTGGGTCAAAGAACAAGGCGGACTTGCAGCAATGGGCGCACACAACCAGGCCAAAGGCGACTTGTTCTACCACGAACTGGACGCTAACCCACTCTTCAACGGCACTGTTACCGAAAAAGGCGACCGCTCCTTGATGAACCCAACTTTCCTGGCCATCAACGAAGAAGTCGACAAGGCTTTTGATGCTGCGGCCAAAGCTGCGGGTATCGATGGCATCCGTGGGCACCGCTCAGTAGGTGGTTTCCGCGCTTCCATGTACAATGCCATGCCGCTGGAAGGTGTGCAGGTGTTGGTAGATGTGATGCGGGATACTGCGCAGAAAATGGGCTAATGTGATCCCGGACATAGGATTTCGGGGCAAACGTCCCAGATTTTCATAGAACTACCAAAGCGACATTTTTTTACCACAAAGGAAAAAAATGTCGCTTTGGTAGTTCTATCTAAAATAAAAATTATTCCCACGAAAAAAACCACCGTGCTCTCTTCCTCCATTGAACTAGGCGGTCAATCCATCCCGGTCAAAGTCATCCACGAACGCCGGAGCTCCTTTCGCGCAGCCACCGGGAAGCAAGGCTTCATCTTGCGTTTGCCCAAACGCCTGGACAAAAGTGGAGAAAAACGCGCCTGGGAATGGTTTGAAAGCTGGGCTAAAGCACTCCATCGGGATAAGCCCGATTTTTTCCAGCGTTTTTTAAGCAAACAATACAACGATGGTGATGTCATACAGGTAGGCAGTCGCCAATATACGCTGGGCATCAACCTCGAAGATCGGGCTTCCCATACCGCCAAGTTGCATCCCAATCGTTACATTCAATTGAATTTGGTGCGTTCAGTCTCGGAGGAGGAACAGCACAAAGCCGCAGCCACCCTCCTCAGCCGCCTGATTGGCCAGGATTTTTTACCAGAATTTTCTCGCCGCGTG
>JAAFHQ010000337.1 GCA_013298445.1 Chitinophagales bacterium
TACTTACCTTTTGTGGGGAATCTATGTAGTGCTGGGCGTCATGGCGGTACTCGCTTTGTTGATTCCCTTGTTGCGGAGGTGGATGCACGGGGTGCATTGACACAAAAATACCAAAGCGACGAATTTTCACAGAGAAAACACAAAGAACCACAGAGGACACAAAGTTAGACGTTGACGGTTCTTTGTGTCCTCTGTGGTTCTTTGTGTTTTCTCTGTGAAAATCAATGTCGCTTTGGCTGTAAGCTTAGCTTCTATCTGGTATTAATTCACCTTAGTGCAAATCAAACCCAATATCTTTTCGATAATACTTCCCTTCAAACTTGATCACCTCCGCATTGCGGTTGGAGAACACCAAGGCCTCATCAAAATTATCGCCATAAGAAGTCAGCGCAATGACGCGGCCGCCATTGGTAACGATCTCTGAACCTGCCAATTTGGTTCCAGCCTGAAAAACCATACTACCCTCCACACGCTCCAAACCTGTGATGACTTTACCTTTTTCGTAATCACCTGGGTAGCCGCCGGACACCAAAATTACGGTAGCCGCTGAACGAGGATCCATCACAATTTTTTGCTGATTCAACGTGCCTTCCTCTGTTGCGATAAAAAGGCTCACCAAATCATTTTGCAGGCGGGGCATTACCACTTCGGTTTCGGGATCACCCATGCGGCAATTGTACTCAATCACGTAAGGCTCATTGCCCACTTTGATCAGCCCAAAAAAGACAAAACCTTTGTATACTATGCCTCGTTTGGATAAACCCTCAATCGTAGGGCGAATAATTTTAGACTCTACTTTTTCCATCAACACCTCATCCACAAAAGGCACCGGAGAAACCGCGCCCATCCCGCCAGTATTCAATCCCGTATCCCCTTCACCAATCCGTTTGTAATCCTTGGCTTCCGGTAAAATGACATACTCCTTGCCATCAGTCAGGGCAAAAACCGAAAATTCGATTCCGGACAAAAACTGTTCAATGACCACCTTGGCACTGGCTGCGCCAAATTTTCCACTCAACATCTCCCGCAATTCTTCCTGCGCTGCCTGCAAATCCTCCAGAATGACCACCCCTTTGCCCGCGGCCAAACCATCGGCTTTGAGTACAATAGGTGGAGTTTGGGTCAAAATATAATCCAACCCTTCCTGCAAGGTGGCCGCTGTGAACTCGCGATAGGCGGCGGTGGGTATGCCCATTTCGAGCATAAATTCTTTGGCAAAAGCTTTGCTGCCTTCCAGTTGCGCCCCAACCTGCGAAGGGCCAATCACGGGCAAGTGGGGGAAATGACTTTGGAAATAATCGTAAATGCCGCGTACCAAAGGCTCCTCTGGCCCAACAACCAGCATGTCAATTCCTTCTTGCTGAACCAAGGCAGCTACTGCTGGAAAATCATTGGGATCGAGGCTCACATTGGTGCCCAATTCAGCTGTCCCGGCATTGCCCGGTGCAATCCAAAGGGCTTCACAAAGGGGGCTTTGCCGCAGTTTCCAGGCCAATGCATGCTCTCTTCCTCCACTTCCCAGCAATAGAATTTTCATGGTATCTCTGATTTTGGCCGCAAAAGTAAGAATTAAAAAGGGAATCTGTTGATTTGCTCTAGAGTTAATTTGTTGAACGGAAATCCATAAAAATACTAATTTTGCCGCCGATTTCGTCAGCAAATCAATTCATTAGCAGCTTTACCATCATGATTACATACTTGAGAGGAGACATCACCCAAAGGACACCAACTTACGTAGTCGTAGATGTCAATGGGGTAGGCTATTTGGTGCACATCAGCTTGAACACTTATAGCCAGATTGAAAAAAAAGATGAGGTTAAAATTTTAACCCATCTCCACATCAAAGAAGACAGCCATACGCTGTACGGTTTTGCAGATGAAGCCGAACGTAGCCTTTTTCGCCACCTGATTTCGGTGAGTGGAGTCGGCCCAAATACCGCTCAAATTGTACTGTCATCGCTTAGCGCAGATGAATTACGCGCCGCCATCATCGGCGAACAGGAACAAGTTTTCCGTGCCGTAAAAGGCATTGGCCCCAAAATGGCCAAACGGATTATTCTGGACTTAAAAGACAAATTGGTGAAAGATTCCGGCGATTTACCATTAACATTTCCTTCACAAAACAATACTATCCGGGAAGAGGCGTTATCTGCATTGGTAGCGTTGGGCTTCCAGAAGATAGCGGTACAAAAAGTCCTGAATCATCTCCTGAAAGACCAGGCTATCCAAAGTGTAGAGCAGCTTATCAAGCTCGCTCTCAGAGAGCTATCTGCATAAAAAAGGGCATTAAGGTTCCATGGTTCAAGTGTTCCAAGGTTCCAGGGTTGGGTTTGAAAAAACGCTATAATCCTGAAATTTTGCGAGCCTTTAACCACAGAACCTTCACCCCTTACCTCCCAAAGACGCACCTAAGCTATTTCCGGAAAACCGATTTTTTGGTTCCTGGGCCCTAAAGCACCAGCGTTCCATGACACTTGTTCTACTACAGGGTCTCAGAACGATGAAACTTTGGAACTCTTGAACCCCGAACCGTTATTATCCCGTGTGCAGCAGTTTGTTAATATGAATAAGACAATTTTACCATTCAGCTTGTTGTTAGGAATTGCCGTTACCCTGAGCGCGGTAGACGTAACCTATCATCCGACATTCAAATTCGGCACCAGGTTTGCCCGGAAAAGCAGCACTGCTTTGACCGACACCGTGCCAATCAAGGATCGCAAAGACAATTTTATCAATGCGCCCAAAACGAACCCTTTTGATATCAAGGACCCTAAGGCCATTGATAAAAAAGTGGAATACGACCCCAATTCGGGCAACTACCTCATCGAAGAGCGAATTGGTGAGGATTTTTTCCGTCCACCCTCATACATGACTTTTGATGAGTACACCAAGTACCGTCAAAAACAAGACGAAACGTCTTATTTCCGTGAATTGTCCTCCAAAACCAGGGGCAAAAAGGATGATAAAAATCCATTGGATCCCTTTAGCAAAATCGACATCAAAAAAGATTTGATCGACCGCTTGTTTGGAGGGAATACGATCGACATCAAGCCACAGGGTAACGTCGACCTTACCTTTGGTTACGACTATCAACGCCTCGAAAACCCCATTCTGAACCTGCGCCAACGCGACCAGTTCCTGTTCGATTTTGACATGAACATTCAGATGAACGTGCAGGGAAAAATCGGTGAAAAGCTCAACCTCAATACCAACTACAATACGGGTGCCGCTTTTGATTTTGACCAGGTGATCAAATTGAACTACGACAGCCAAAAATTTGGCGAAGACGATATCCTGAAAAAAATCGAAGCAGGTAACGTGAGTATGCCCCTGCGTGGAACGCTAATTCAGGGTGCCCAAAGCCTATTCGGGATCAAAACCGAGCTCCAGTTTGGCCACTTGCGCCTCACAGGTTTGGTTTCTCAACAAAAATCGGAGCGCAAAAACATCCAAATCCAGGGCGGTAGCCAACAACAGGAATTTGATGTCAAAGCGGACGAATACGACGAAAACCGCCACTTCCTGCTTTCGCACTACAACCGCGAAGTATTTGAACCTTCGTTGCAGAATTTACCCCAAATTCGCTCCTTGTTCAAGTTGGAAAACATCGAAGTATGGATCACCAACGACCGCAACGAGGTGGACAACGTACGCGACATCGTTGCTATGGCCGACTTGGGCGAAGGCCGTGAAGAATGGCTGGTCAACAACAACTCCGTCGACATTCGCCCCGGAGCACCTAAAGACATTACCGGGATTCCGCTGCCCGACAACCGCGCCAACAACCTCTACGATCGGGTGATCGGTCAGGGCGATGCGCGTGCCATCGAAAAATCGATCAGTACCTTACAAAGCCAATTCGGCATGGTGCCAACCCGCGACTTTGAAAAGGTAACTGCGCGTAAGTTGAAACCAACTGAATATACGGTTCACCCTGAACTGGGCTTTATCTCTTTGCGCATCAACGTATTGCCCGACCAAACCGTGGGCGTGGCCTACCAATATACCTACAACGGCCGCTCATACAAGGTAGGGGAGTTATCCAACAACTCGGAAAACATCCGCCCCGACTCTTCGCTGAACGTGTTGTATGTCAAATTGCTCAAAAGCACCATCCAACGCACCGACGTAGCTACCTGGGACCTGATGATGAAAAACATCTATCCTACTGGTGCCGTTCAGGTAGACCAAAAAGAATTCCGTCTGGACATTTATTATGAAGATCCAGGAAAAGGGGTAAAACGTTTTTTGCCTGAAACCAACTTGCAAGGTGTGCCGCTGTTGCGGGTATTCAACGTGGACGTACTGAACATCCAGGGTGACCCGCAGCCGGATGGGGTCTTTGACTTTGTACCGGACCTGACCATCAACACCAACACCGGGCGCATCATGTTCCCGGTTTTGGAGCCCTTTGGTTCCTCCCTCCTCAAAAAGATCAAGGATACTCCAACAGACATTGCCAATAAGTACATTTATCAAGAATTGTACGACTCGACCTTGTTCCGGGCGCAGGAATTCCAGGAGAAAAACCGCTACGTGATCAAGGGTACCTATAAATCGAGTGTTTCTTCCGAAATTTCTCTGGGTGCCTTCAACATTCCGCAAGGATCGGTCAAAGTGAGTGGCGGTGGCCAACAATTGATAGAAGGTCGCGACTACGAAATCGACTATAACCTAGGGCGTTTGCGCATCCTCAACGACGCCATCCTGGCTTCGGGCGCCCAGATCAATGTTTCCCTGGAAGACAATACCCTCTTTGGTTTCCAAAACCGGAGTATGTTGGGTTTGCGCGCCGATTACGAAATTGATAAAAATTTCAACATTGGGGCAACCATCATGAAACTTTGGGAGCGGCCCTTTACCCAAAAAGTAAACATCGGAGAAGATCCCATCAACAACAACGTTTATGGCTTTGATGTCAACTTCAAGCGGGAAGCACCCTGGTTGACCAAAGCCCTGGATGCCATTCCCGGCCTTTCGACCAAAGCTCCTTCCAGCATCAGTTTCACCGGTGAATTGGCGGCCATCCGTCCTGGCCACGCCAAAGCGATCAACCAAAACCGCAAGGACAAAGGTGGGGTAGTTTATGTGGACGACTTTGAAGGTGCCAACAACACCTTCGATTTGCGCCAGCCCGTCATCAACTGGTACCTGGCTAGTGCACCATCTGATCAAAACCCTGGCAACCCTGCCGCGCGCCCGGAAGCGCTTTTCCGCGACGATGTGACCTATGGTTACAACCGCGCCAAACTGAGCTGGTACCGCATCGACAACTTTGGTATCCGTACTGGCCAGCAGGACAACGTCAACCCTTATACCCGGGTTATTCCACAAAACGAAGTATTCCCCAACCGCCAGTTGCAGTTGACGGAATTGCCGAATATCCAAACCCTGGATATGGTCTTCAATCCACGGGAACGGGGGCCGTACAACTTTGAACAGCCCAATGGGAGTGCATTTTCCAAAGGTTTGGAGTTTGTAGGAGGTGAGACTTTTTTACGAGATCCTAAGACCCGTTGGGGGGGGATGATGCGTGCCCTGACTACCAATGACTTTCAAACTGCCAATATCGAATTCCTGGAATTCTGGATGCTCAGCCCTTTCCTCAATGAAGATGGAAGTGGCAGCGCAGCGCCAGATGCCGATAAAAAACAGGGCTACCTGACCTTCCAATTGGGTAACATCTCCGAAGACATCCTCAAAGACGGCTTGCGCTTTTTTGAAAATGGTTTGCCCAGTAACTTCAACAAAGATCGTCGGACCAAAGAAACTTCCTGGTCAAAAGTGCCCCTTACTCAACAGGTTACTGCCGCTTTTGACAATGATACCACTTCACGGCGTTTGCAGGACGTTGGTCTGGATGGCTTAAGTGATGCAGGTGAAAGGTCAAAATTTGCACCCTGGTTGAATGCCATCCGTGCTGTGAACACCAATGCCGCTTCTCGTTTGGAGCAAGACCCTTCTGGTGACAACTTCCGCTTCTGGAATGACCCCAGCTTCCCATCCAACGTGGATGTAGTTACCCGTTACCGTGACTTCAACAACCCAGAAGGCAACTCTGAAACGAACACCAGCCGCCAAAGCCAAAGTTCTTCCACCAACAACCCCGACGCGGAAGACCTCAACTACGACAATACGCTCAACGAAACGGAAGCCTACTTCCAATACCGCATTCCGATTTTCCACGATAAAAATGGAGAAATCAACCTCGATTCTGCCAGATTGCGTGATGGTGATGTGAAATTGGTCACCGACCGCATCGAAAAAGATGGTCGCATCTGGTACCGTTTTCGCATGCCGCTGAGCCAGTTTGATCGGGCAGTAGGGGGCATCCGCGATTTCCGTTCCATCCGATTTATGCGAATTTTAATGGATGGTTTTGAAACCCAGGTCAATTTCCGCTTCGCCACCATGGAATTTGTCCGCAACCAATGGCGGAAGTACACCCAGGATTTGTCTCCCGATGTGAACTCCCCTTGTAGCATCGACGGAGGAACCGTTTTTGAAGTAGATGCAGTGAATATCGAAGAAAACACCGACCCCAGTGAAGCCCGCCCATTTGGTTATGTACTGCCCATTGGTATCCAACGGGAACAATCCATCGGTGGGGTCATCAATACCTTACAAAACGAACAGTCGCTGTCTTTAACCTTGCAAAACCTGTGTGATGGAGATGAAAAGGCGGTATTTAAAAACATTGGCTTA
>JAAFHQ010000338.1 GCA_013298445.1 Chitinophagales bacterium
AACGTATTTTTGCGCGGTAGCTCAGACATTTTGTATGTAGTTGACGGTGTACCTGTTAACTCAGATACTTGGAACATCAACTCTGACGATGTAGAAACTTTTACCGTACTGAAAGGTGCTGCTGCCTCTTCATTGTATGGCTTCCGGGGTCGCAATGGTGCCATCCTAATTACTTTAAAGCGTGGTTCAAAGAACAACCGTGGTTTTGCAGTTGAATTCAACTCTTCGACCATGATGGACAATGGATTCAACGCTTTACCCACTACTCAAGATGAATACGGCCCTGGTGACCACGGTATCTACGAATTCGTGGATGGCAAAGGTGCGGGTAAAAACGACAACGACTACGACGTTTGGGGACCACCTCTCGATGGCCGTTTGTTGCCACAATACGACAGCCCAGTTGATCCAATTACGGGTAAATTGATTCCTACTCCTTGGATTCCCAGAGGTAAAGACAACCTGACCCGCTTCCTGCGCCCAGGATTGCAATCCAACAACAGTGTTTCAGTTTCGAGCACTACTGATCGTTCCGATCTGCGCTTCTCATTGGGTCACATGAACCAAACGGGGATTGTACCGAATACCAACATCAACATTACCAACTTCAACGCCAATATCGGTTACAACTTTACCGACCGCCTGCGTTTTGAAGCCAACATCAACTACAACCGCCAATACACGGATAACATTCCTGACGCAAACTACGGCCCGAACTCAATCATTTACAACATCACCACGTGGGCAGGTGCCGACTGGGACGTTGATGACATGAAGCAAATCTGGCAGCCTGGTAAAGAAGGTGTTCAGCAAATTTATGCCGAGTACCAGCGCTACAACAACCCTTGGTTTATGTCGAACTACTGGTTGCGTGGCCACTACAACAACAACACCTACGGGTACATGTCATTGTCTTACAAAATCACGCCTGAGTTGAAGTTGATGGCCCGCAATGGCATCAACACTTATGATGTATTGCGTACCGAAAAAATGCCTTACTCAGCGGGTGCATATGGCCGTGACGAACGCCGTGGTGACTACCGCGAAGACCGCCGTTCTTTGTTTGAAAACAACACCGATGTGATGTTGGATTTCAACCGGACGTTCAACAAAATTCGTGTGAATGCCATGGCTGGTGGAGCGGTGCGCTCTTTCAAATACGCAACCAACTATGCATCTACGGATTACCTGATTACTCCAGGGGTGTACAACTTTTCCAACTCTGCTAACCCTGTACGTGCATTCAGCTTTGGCTCCCGTATGTTGGTCATGTCTGGTTATTATTCTGCCGACGTTACCTTGAACAAATTCTTGACGCTGAGCCACACCGGCCGGGTTGACCGCATTTCTACCCTGCCAGCTGAAAACCAAACGTACTTCTATCCATCACTTGGAGCCAACACCATCGTTTCAGAATACGTAGATTTGGGTCCTGTTTCCTTGTTGAAATTGCGTGGAGCCTACGCCAATGTTAAAGATGGTTTGACTCAACCTAGCATTGGTGCTGCAGGTGCCTCTATTTTGGGTTATGGTGACAACTACTCTTCAGTTTACAATGGACCAAGCTACCAAAATGCTGAACCTTACTCTACTCCACTGGCCTACAACAATGCGCCAGCTGCCTATTATACCAACACGTTGAGTAATGCTGCACTAGATCGCAACTCCCGCGAAGAGTTTGAATTGGGCGCCGACATTGGTTTTTTCAAGAACATGTTGAACGTTGAATTTACCTATTTCAATGTAAAAGAAGGGCCACTGATTTTTGCGCGTCCGGTTTCTGAGTCTACAGGCTATACTGCTCAACAAGTGAATGGCATCGTTACCCGTCGCAAAGGGGTTGAAATTACCCTTAGTGCCGACCCGTTCAAAAACAAGTCTGGCCTCAAGTGGAACCCAATGATCAACTTCTCGACCTTGCGTGAGCGTTACGTAGAATTTTACGAAGATGCAACTGGCAACAAGTTGACCGAGTTGAACCCTTGGACCAAAATTGGCGATCGTGTAGACGAATTCATGTCCAACGGTTATATGTTTACCCAAGACGGTCAAGTGATCAACGATGCAGGTGGTCGTCCAATTCGTTTGAGCACCGTAAATGGTAGTGCCAACAAATTATTGGGCTATTTGGATCCAAACTTTGTGTGGAGCTTCATCAACCGTTTTACCTACAAAAATGTGACCCTGCAATTCCAAATTGACGGTCGCCAAGGTGGGGTAATTGCCAACTACATCCAGCGCCAGACTTTCCGCGGTGGTCGCCACCTTGCGACGACTCAAGGTGCCATGGGTGTAGCTCGTTTGGAAGACACCAAGGGCAACAAAACCTGGGTTGGTCCTGGCGTTCAAGTTGCAAGTGGTACGATCAAAGCTGACGTAAATGGCAACATCACCAACTACAACGAGTTGACTTTCAAACCCAACACCACTGCAACCTTCTTGCAAGACTGGATCAGCCGCTACTACCAAGAGAACGAATTTAACCTGATGGATCGTTCTTTCGCCAAGTTGCGCGAAGTGGTCATCTCCTACAATGTTCCAGTGAAATCGAAGAGTTTCTTCAATCAAATGACGGTATCATTGGTTGCACGTAACCTTTTGTACTTCGCCGAGAAGAAGGATGTAGACCTCGACAAATACATCAACCGCCAAGGTAGCTCTGATTTTGAAACGCCTACTACCAAGCGTTACGGGGTGAACCTCAATTTCACGTTCTAATTTCCTGGTTCTGGTATCGTAGAGACGCAAGATCTTGCGTCTCTACCAACCGATCCATCCAAAAAAATAAAAGCAATGAAATTCAATAAAATATTCAGCATTGCAGCCTTAGCCATCACCATGGTGTGCGCTAGCTGTAGCTTCGACAGCTTGGACATCGATCCAAACCGCCCAACCAGTGCACCTGCCAGCTTGATACTGAATGGGGTATTGTCCAACCTGACTACTGGTGCGTGGAACCAGGAGCAACGTTGGAACCAGTTCTGGTGCATCAACTACAACTACTACGGAACCAACGAATATTGGTCAGGTTCTGCAACAACGGATTTTACGCGCTTGAAGAACGTGATCAAGATGGAAGAAGAAGCCACCAAAGCCGGTGGAGCTGCCGTAAACCCTTATTCCGCTCTGGGTAAGTTTTTCCGCGCATACCACTTCGTGAACATGACCCAAAAATTGGGTGACCTGCCTTTGACTGAAGCCCTGCAAGGTTTGGACGTTCCAACACCAAAGTACAATACCCAAAAGGAGATTTATGTACAGGTTTTGAAATGGTTGGACGAAGCAAATGCTGATTTTGCTGCTTTGATTGCCAAGGGTGGTCAAAAAGCAGATGGTGATTGGTATTATGGCGGTGACCTCAGCAAGTGGCAAAAATTGACCAACAGTTTCAAATTGCGTGTATTGGTTAGTTTGAGCAAAAAGGAAGCGGATGCTGACTTGAAAGTAAAAACACGTTTCGCCGAAATTCTGAGCAACCCAACCAAATTTCCTGTTTTCAACAGCAATGCGGACAATTTCACTTACCGCCCGATTGGCTCAATTCCAGCCAACTACTACCCAAAGAACCCCAATACTTTTGGTTTCGACGCTTTGCGCGAAAACACTTCCAAGCTGTACATCGATATCCTGAAAGATTTCCAGGATCCGCGTTTGTTCCTGGTAGCTGAACCAGCTGAAGCAAAGGTTAAAGCAGGGGTAAGCCCAACTTCTTTCGACGCGTTTGAAGGTGCTAGTTCCGGAGAAAACCTGGATGACATGTCGTTTAAAGCTCAAAAAGGAGAATATTCATTGATTAGCCGCAAACGTTTTTACGCCACTTACACTGGTGAACCCATCACTCAGGTAGGCTATTCTGAGCTGTGCTTCAATATTGCCGAAGGCATCAACCGCGGTTGGGCAACTGGTGATGCTGGTGATTTTTACAACAAGGGCATCCAGGCTTCAATGGACTTTTATGGCCTTAAAGCTGGTGCTAATACAGTAGATTTCCAAAAAATTGGTGCCAAGTTGGGTGAGTTCAACAGTTATTCGATTACTGTAGATTTTGCAGCTTATTTGGCTCAGGCCAAGGTTAAGTATGTTGGCAACACCGCTGGTGGCTTGGAACAAATCCTGAAGCAAAAGTACCTGACGCTTGCTCAAAATTCAGGTTTGGAAGCATATTACAATTACCGTCGTACTGGCATTCCTGCATTTTTGACCGGAGTAGGTATCGGCAACCAAGGGAAGGTTCCGATGCGTTTTCAATACCCTTCTGCGGAGTTTTCTACCAACAATGCCAACGTAAAAGACGCGATTACCCGCCAATATGGTGGATCTGACGACCTCTTTGGCAAAATGTGGATCATCCAATAAGCCTAAATAAAACCCCTAAAACCTTATCATACCATTGGACTTTATGAACAGAACGTGCTTGAGACAGAACGGAGGGATTTTGGGGCTGATTGAGGCTCATTTTTGAGTGCGTAGCAGCGCTACGGACGAGAAAATAGCCGAAAAGCAGCCTCAAAAGACCCCGTTCTGGCCAAGCAACGTCCTGTTCTTAAAGTCTAATATACCAACGCCGTGGGCCTCTCTGCCTGCGGCGTTTTTTTTTAACCCGTCCGAATAAACTCCAAATGCGCAGGCTGCCCCCTATAATAATCCAAATACCGACCCGATTCAATGCGAACCAATTGATCCGTGGAAAAATTATAGTGATAAAACCAGGTCTCGATGGTATGCCCGGTGTCTTCCAGTACTGCGGGCACCAGTTTGCGCACATACTCTCCTGCTTCTGGAAACTGAGGATCAATGCCTTCGTATTCGTCCAGATATGGCATCAAAGAATCAGGGTCTTCTAACAAAAAAATCTGCCCATAAACCTTGTGTGGATGCCCAGGAATCCATTGTGCACCAGGGTAACGCCCCAAGTCGAACAACTCTCCAGGAATGTACGCTGATCCCAACCAGGTGCTGTTGCGTTGCAACAAACCAGCCATTCTGGACTCCACCCCAATCATCAGGGTTCCATAGACAAAAAGCTGCGCTTCCATTGATTTTTTGATTGAATGTGCAAAATAAAGAAAAAAAGGTAAAAGACTGGGAACCAATCTCCCCGAAATCCTGCTTTAGCTGTAACCTTTAGATGAATAGATTTGTTAATTCTGCGTAAAGCAAGAATTAAATTTTGGCATAAATCTATTTGTCACACAATGATTTACTAAATTACCCAATAAAACAACAAACCATGAGTTGGCGTAGATTAGATGGTCAACGAATCGAAATTCCCATTAAAGATGCCGTTGAAAAAACGATCATCCGGGAAAAAGAAATGGGCCATAAACTAAAAGTGTGCATCGGTTCCGATTCGCAAGTACGCGGCGGTTCGGTGGAGTATGCAACGGTCATCGTTTTCCTGCGGGAAAAAAAAGGCGGTTTCATGTTCATCCAAAATAGCCGCGAAAACCGTAAAATGAGCTTACGCGAGCGGATGATTTTTGAAGTTTCCAAATCGATTGAAGTGGCTTACGCGCTTTGCGACTTGCTGGACAAGTACGACGTAGCGCTGGAAGTACACGCGGACATCAACACTGATCCGCTCTTCGAATCCAATACTGCCTTGAAAGAGGCAATGGGCTACATTCTGTCGATGGGCTTTGTGTTCAAAGCCAAACCGGACGCTTTCGCAAGTTCGAGTTGCGCGGATAAAGTAGCGTGAAAGTTGAGGAGTTGAGAAGTTTAGGCTACCGCGAGCGACTTAGACAATGTCCTGTCAAAATCGCTCGCGGTAGCCTAAACCTTCTCAACTTTCTCAACCTCCTCAACTTTTTTGCATTCAGCGTAACCTTTTCCCCCACAATCCGTATAAAGCTACTGAAAACGTTTTTGATCAAAAACCAGTAGCTCACTAATGACCCAAATACTGATTGTAGACGACGAGGCCAGCATCCGCCGGGCTTTGCGTGAGATCCTTGAATTTGAAAAATTCAAGGTCAGCGAAGCTGTCGATGGGCTGGACTGCCTGGCCAAGCTCAAAGAGCAAAACTACGACGCCATCCTTATGGACATCAAAATGCCCAACCTGGATGGCATGGAAACCCTCGAAAGAGTACAAGAACTGGTGCCAGACACACCAGTAATCATGATCTCTGGTCATGCCACCATCGACACCGCAGTAGAAGCTGTCAAACGTGGCGCTTTCGACTTCATTAGCAAGCCACCCGACCTCAACCGCTTGCTCATCACCCTGCGCAATGCCCTCGACAAGTCCAACCTGGTCACCGAAACCAAAACCTTGCGCCGCAAAGTAGCTGGCCGCCAGGTGCAGGACATCATTGGCAACTCCGAACGCATTCAATTCATCAAAGATACCATCCAAAGAGTAGCTCCTACCGAGGCACGAGTATTGGTCACCGGCCCCAATGGTACGGGCAAAGAACTCGTAGCGCGGTGGATGCACGAACTCAGCCAACGCGCCTCTGGCCCCATCGTGGAGGTCAACTGCGCTGCCATCCCCTCCGAACTCATCGAGAGTGAGTTGTTTGGCCATGAAAAAGGCTCTTTCACTTCGGCACACAAACAAAAGCTCGGCAAATTTGAACAAGCCAACAACGGCACCCTTTTCCTGGATGAAATCGGCGACATGAGCCTGTCCGCTCAGGCCAAGGTGCTGCGCGCCCTGCAAGAAAAC
>JAAFHQ010000036.1 GCA_013298445.1 Chitinophagales bacterium
GAGGCCCAACAATTGTGCAACAACAGCCCACAGTTTTCCATCGTTCCACCCACAGTAATCTGTGCCAATGCGCTGTTGGAGTACGACCATTCCGCTGAAGAAATGGATGGCGACAGCCTTGCCTATGAATTGTGTGCACCGCTCGCTGGCGCAGGCAGTTCCAATGGGCAACAACTTACCTTTACTTGTTCAGGGAGCACTCCCCGGCCAGCTTGCCCTCCGCCTTACACCGAGTTGTATTACCGCAACCCGTATTCAGCTAAGACTCCCATTCTGGGTGATCCCTTGCTAAAAATTGATCCCTACACGGGGCTCATCACCCTGCGGCCCAGCGCTCTGGGGCGTTTTGCCGTAGGCGTATGTGTGCGCGAGTACCGCAAGGGCGTGCTGCTGAGTCGAGTGACCCGCGATTTCCAATTCAATGTCACCGATGGCTGTAATCCCAAGGTACAGCCCGATGTAAAAGAAGATGTAAAACTGGCTGAAAAAGAATTTTTGATCCGCTCCTGTGGCAAAACCCTGGTGGACATTACCAATGAAAGTACGCCGCGCGAATCCATCAAGTTGATCAGCTGGAGTTTTGACCTCAAAAAAGGCCCGGCAGCCCAAAGCAACCAGTGGAACCCTCAAATTCAGTTTCCCGATACGGGGCGCTACCAGGGCAAACTGTTGCTCAATCCCGGCTTTGAATGTGCCGATTCAGCAAAGGTCATCGTCCACGTTTTACCTCTGTTACAAGCCGATTTTAGTTTTGACTACGATACCTGCAAAGCCGGGGAAGTGCAATTTCGCGACCGTTCCATTGCCCATGCCAAATCCATCCGGGAATGGAACTGGTTTTCGGGGGAAAGAGGTACAAGTACCCTCGCTAACCCCAGCTTTCAATACGAATATCCTGGGGTGAAAAGGGCACGTTTGATGGTACGGGATGCCAACAACTGTGTTTCCACCATCCAAAAAGATGTGCGTTATTTTCCCGTGCCTAAATTGTTGTTGACCACCCCTAGTTCGGCAGAATTGTGTGAGCCGGGGCAGGTTTATTTCCAAAATCTCTCCACTCCCGTGGATACCACTTATCGGATTGAGTGGAAATTTGGCGACGGGGGCGTTTCCCGCAAGCATAGTCCCAGTTACACCTATCCGCACGACGGGCTTTATTCGGTGTCGCTCAAGGTGGTTTCGCCGATTGGGTGCGAAACCGACACGATTTACCCAGACCTAATCCTCATCAAACCCAGCCCTCAGGCCGCTTTTGCCATTGAGCCACCAGAAGTGACCAATGTCTTTCCCGATTTTCAACTCCAGGATCAGTCAACCGACGCCTTGCGCTGGTTGTGGCAATTTGATGATGGTCGCCAGTATACCGATCACAACCCGAGTGCGGCTGCCCGCGAGCTGGGCACCTTGCGCATCATCCAGTTTGCGTACAACAACTTTGGCTGTCAGGATAGCACCTCTCACGTGTTGCGTATTTTACCAGAGGTGCGCTATTTTTTACCCAATGCCTTTACACCCAATGGCGATTCCGTCAACGATGAACTTAGAGCAGTGGGGATTTTTGAGGGCATGCGCAATTTCCGCATCAATGTGTGGAATCGTTGGGGGGAAATGGTGTTCCAATCCAGCGACCCACAGGATACCTGGAATGGGCTAAAATTCAATCAGGGGAGTGAACTTCCGGTTGGTGTATACACTGTTTTGGCCAGCTATCTGGATCCAAAAGACCAAATGATCGAATATCGAGGATTTATAACCCTACTACGTTAAATCTTCTCCATGTGTATAGGAAAAGTAGCATGGTCGATTGGTAAGCTTTATCTTTAATCACAAAAAAACATGTTTGCATCCTTTCTAGCCGGGGTTAGCGCTTATGGACGTGCGCTTCAATTGTGCTTCAAGTACAATTTGTGGATTTATTTTTTGGTGCCCGCCTTGCTGTGTATCCTTCTGGGAGGGGGCATGATCTACGGCGTTTGGAATGTTTCGGACGACCTGGGCAATTGGATGGCTGGTTTCTGGCCTTTCAATTGGGGGAAAAACTGGGTTGATAATGTGGCACAGGTGTTTGGCGGGTTGGCCGTAGGCGCTTTTGGCTTCATCATTTTCCGCAATCTGGTGCTGGCCATCGCGGGGCCGTTCATGAGCTTGCTTTCGGAGCGGGTGGAAAACCGGCTCCGTGGACAGGCTTCTGCAGCGTTCAAAATGAGTGCTTTTTTGAGCGATATGGCGCGGGGCATCCGCATTGCCCTTCGTTTGATTTTACGGGAGCTGTTTTTTACCACCGTTTTATTTCTGCTGGGTTTGATTCCTGGTTTGGCGGTGATCACCACGCCGCTGATTTTCATTGTACAGGCCTATTATGCCGGGGCAGGAAACATTGATTTCGCGCTGGAGCGCCATTATCGGGTGCGAGATAGCATTCGTTTTGTGCGGCAAAATCGAGGACTGGCGATTGGAAATGGAAGTATATATTTGTTGTTGTTGCTTTCGGTAGTCGGATTTTTGGTGGCGCTACCTTTGGGTACCATTGCGGCTACGGTGGAAACCGTGAAAAGAATTAAATAAAGGGTATTGGCAAATCGGTACCAGAAGACGCACAGCCGTGCGTCTCTACGATCCGGCATTGTGCCTACCTCCAATATTGTTTCAATTGCAAAAAAACCTAAAACCATGAAAACACACCAATATCTATTCCTACTCTTATTGCTATGTTGCAGTTGTGCCCAACTCAATTACCTGGACCAAGCGCAAAATGCCTTCAATCAGGGGGCCAGTTTGGAAACCAATCTCAGTTTTGGCGAACCCGCTTTGCTCGGGCAACCTTCAGCGGCAGGTAGTCAGGCCATGAGTTTGGCAACACCCGATTTGTGTTACCGCCTGGCTTACTCCCAGGTCAATAAAGCCCTGCTCAAAGACAGTCAACTCAAAGCCGATGGCGTGTTGGTCAATGCCCATTCCCTGCGGGCGCTGAGTGCCTGGAAATTGGGGCTGTATGCCCAGGCAACAGAAAGCGCTCTGGCCGCCAAAATCGCCTTGCAAGATTCCGAAGTGCCCCTACCCCGGGAAGCCGCCATGATGACGGCCCTCGAAGGGCTCATCCAGGCGGATCAGGCTTTTATGGCAGTACAAAAGTTGAAACTGGACCATCAAAAGCCAAATGTTTCCGAAGCCCTCAACACCATGACGAACATCCGCAAACAATACGAGGTAGACATTGTCAACAGCAATGGAACTGGGAAAATTGATAAAGCCCTGAGCATTTTGGATAAGGCCAAACTGGAAGTTCCCGGCCGGGCCGACATTCAAACCTATTTCATCATGTCACAATTGGCTGCGCTTAAAACCTGGCTGGATGAACTGGACCAGATTTACAGCCTGCTCAAAGCTTTTAATTTCAGCAGCAACAACAATGATTTGAAACGCTGGTTTGACCAGGAAAATGATCGTTTTACCCAAAAACGAAATTTGTATATGGGCCAGTTGGCACCTTTATTGCCCCAACAAAAAGAAAATGTAATGTACAAACGCTGGGAAGAGTGGTTGTTTAACTAAGTGATGAAACACTACTATAGCCCCGGCCAAAACGCATCTTTCAAATACTCCAACTTGGTTTTCCCATCATCGCGCAGAATGATGCTAATGACGTCGAAGCGGATTTCACCGGGGTGTTCTATTTTTTCGCAATAGACCGAAGCGGCACCTGCCAACATGCGTTGCTGTTGCGGAGTAATAAAAAATTCGGGTGGCCCGAAGCGATCGGAGCTGCGGGTTTTGACCTCTACAAATACGATGGTGTTGCCTTCTTGAGCAATGATGTCTACTTCGGCGCGGCCGGTGCGCCAGTTTGTGGACCGGATGGTCAAACCTTGAGTTTCGAGGTGTTGTTGGGCAAGGGTCTCTCCTTTTTGGCCCAAAATGATGTTGTCTGTCATTGCGCCTTGTTTAATCAATTACTTCGTTTGTTTTTTTCTGCAATATAAACTTTTTTTATTAAAAACAAAAGAGGCAGGCTTTTGGAAGCCTGCCTCAGAATACCGTTCAAAAACATAGATTTTGGGGCTATTAATAAGCCGTATATATCATTCGTTTGCTCCCCGTAAAGGAATCAGTTGAAAGCTGGTAGTAGTACACACCCAATCCAGGCAGTGTTTGCTTCGGTACTTTCAGTTCGTTGTAACCCCTTTCAAACTTCGCAGAATGTTTGAAAACCAAACGGCCCGCTGCGTCAAAGATGCGGATGTGTGCATCCTGCGTTTTTGGCAAGGAAAAAGCAATGTTCGTTTCTCCAATAAATGGATTCGGGTAGTTTTGGTACAAATGAATCCCCTCTCCTTTTTGCGTTGTAGATTCGTTCACCTTGAGTAGCACCTGCATCAGTTCACCCGCCTGATTGTAAGCTTCAGAAGGAGTTGGGGCCTCTTTGATGGACAATGCAGTAGCTAAATCAGCTGCCCGTAAAGTTTTGAAGCGTACCGAAAACAGTTGGCGGCGACCATCGGGTATAACTTCTCCTTTGTTGTCCCAGCTGGTGTTGAGCAAACCGGCTTTTAGGTCTGCGGTACCCAGGTTCCCTTCATTCCACTGCGGCAGTTCTCCCTTTTCGGCATCCAACAATTGCAGCAGGTGGTGGTCAAAATCCAGCGTAAACTGGAATCCTTGCACCTTTGATACGTCTTCGGCACTAAAGTCAACTGTGATTTCTTCACCAGCTTCAAAAGCTTGATTACTGGTTTCCACGATGAGTTCGCCATTGGTGGTTCGGCCATCGGTATTGACCAGGCTATTGGGTTTGGCGCTCATGTTCACGTCGCCCACTTTAATTCCTACAAAGTCAGCGCGACCTTCTTTGGATAAAAAGTTGTTGAGGCTCTTGGCTTCGGGGTAAAGTGCTTTCAAGGGATCCTGGCCTTCAGGAAACTTGAAATTGGCATCGATAAAGCGCCAGGAAGTGTTCCCGTTGGGGAAGCTGGTTTCCATGTTCAGGATCAACTTACGCAGGCGGATCAAATCTACAGTAGAAATATTGCCTGATTTATCGACATCTGCAGCAATATACTGATAAGGCGTTTTGAGCGTGCTCAGACCCAGGATGTGTTTTTGGATGATCACCAGATCTATCGTTGTCACCCCATTGATAGGATCCTCATTCTTCTGTGGTACGATGGTGTAGTCTCCACCCAATGGTACTTCGGGCAACTGGTAATTTCCATCAACTCCAGTAGCGGTTTTACCCAATTGGGTGCTTCCTGAAATGGCCACTGATTCAATCTGGATACCAGTTTCAGTCTGGATGATTCCGGAAATCTTGCCCACTTTAGATCCATCGGATGCGCACAATTTTCCATTGTCTTGGATATCGATGAAAGTTGTACAGTATGCACCATTGTTCAAGGTATCGTATACCCAAAGCTGGATGGGCTGGCGGCCAATGTCAGCACAAGTAAAGGTGACTTGTTCAGCAGGGTTGGTCAATAAAGTTCCGGACCCCCGGCGGATGGCGATCCGGGTGGGTTTGCCTCCACAATCATCGTAACTTCCTGCATCAAACAATTTGGCATCAATAATTGCAGCAGTTTGACCATCCTTGGTGTCCAGCGTAGTGGATAAACCGTTGAGACACTGTGCTACTGGTGGTTTTTTATCAATCACCGTAATGGTCATCGAACCTAGAGTAGCATTTCCACACTGATCTACGGCGCGGAAATTGATTTTGTGCTTACCTACAGGATATGTACCAGATGCCAGCGCACCTTTGAGGTCAGCGTATTTGCCGTCATTGGTAATCGTTACGTTGCCACCACAATCAGTACCAGTAGCTGCCAGGGTAGTCACCTTGATGGTTTTGCACTGTTCGGTCAAAAAGAAAGTAGTGTCTTTGGGTACGACCAGAGTTGGTGCCGTACGGTCCTCTACTTTGATCAACTGGGTATAGGAAAAGATCGATTTTTGTGGATCGGCTGGATTGTGGTTGCACCAGTCGATGACCGACCATTTCCGAAAGATTTGAAAACAAGTTTCATTTTGCGATTCAAACCGTTTGTCTTCATAACTAATCGCTACGGTTCCACAAATTGGGTAGGTTACTACGGGTTCGCGGTTCTCCAGCGGTAAATCTTTTGGATCTGTTTTCCCTCCACACCCTACGATGGTATAGTCCTTTGGCCATTTGATCATTTCGGCGCTCAACTTGTTGTTGTTGACAATGGTAATGGTTTGGCTACAGGTAGCAGTGCGTCCTTTCCAATCTTTGGCCGTAAAGGTACGGGTGATTTTGCCCCGGTTGCATTCGGCCCGCTCATAGTTGCTGGTAGAATCCAGGGTAAATGAGCAGTTTTCGAGTACGATAGGGCTCCCAAATACATGTAATTTGGTGATATCGGTAGTACATTCAACTACTTTGTTCGCAGGGCAAGTAATACGTGGCCCCAATTCATCGCGGATGGTTACCGTAAAATCGCAATCATTGTATTTGCCATAGAGGTCACCACCCTGGCGTTCACGCGCTGGATCAACCGGGCCGTTTCCTGGGTCAACTTCATACACCCGTAGGGTAACTTTTACACTTTGGCTGTCTACATCATTGCAACAGAATACGGCATAGTCATCATAGTACTCCTGGTAGTCTGGAGTAGAAGGGCTATCGTCACCATTGATTTTGTTGCAGGAACCAGCTACCCAACGGCGGGCCTTATAGTACAGCCGTGTTTTGCAGTTGTCTTTGCTGCCTTCATCAAAACTTTTTGCCTGAATGAAAGCGACTCCACCTTCGGGCAAAGAGATGATGTTGTTTTTGCGGCACACTACGGTAGGCACTTCTTCATCTACGATGGTAAGGGTTGTGGTACAAACCGAAGAGTTTCCACACAAATCAATCGCAGTATAAGTGAGGGTATGTGTTCCCAGAGGCACACTAAAGTGAGGGTTAAAGCCAGAACTTCCGTAAGAAGCCCGCACTGAAACTGCCGGAGATGGGTCGCAGTTGTCACTTGCTGTAGGTTTAGGCAACTGTACTACGGCAGTACATTGGCCCGGGTCGGTGCCTTTGCGGATAGGGGCTGGACAAGTCAGCGTTGGAGCGACCTCGTCTCTTACCTGAATGACCTGAGTCGCTTCCCGAATCGCTCCGGTACAACGATCCAAGATTGTCCACTTGCGGGAAATTAATCGTCCCAATCCTTCACAAATTTTGGTCGTATCGTCACGGAACGTAATCACAAAATCGCAAAAGCCATTATTCTTGAGCTTACGACCTTGAAATGTTGGAACCCCGGTTATGGAAGTATCCGCGCTGGGTCGGTCACAAGGTAAATTCACCAAACCTGGAATCGTCACATCTAATACGCCAATTTTTTTCAACACTATGTTCTGAAGACAAGTATCGGAGTTGCCCGAGGAATCCCGAGCGATCCAACTACGACGGATGTAAATTGCAGTATCACTACCACAACGCCCCCGTAAAAAAAAGTCTTCATAACGCAGGCGTACAGTGCGGTTGATGTTGTCGGTCACAGTAGGACGG
Source organism: Chitinophagales bacterium (assembly GCA_013298445.1). Classification (GTDB taxonomy): domain Bacteria; phylum Bacteroidota; class Bacteroidia; order Chitinophagales; family Saprospiraceae; genus Haliscomenobacter. Next base: position 7,520 of record JAAFHQ010000036.1, read on the forward strand.
CCAAGCACATTGGCACTGGTATCCGCAGCACAAAACAGGGTTAAATCACTACAGGCAATTTGAGGTGCCTGGGTATCAAACACCTGAATGTATCCTGAGCAGTTAAAACCCGTAACATTATCTCTTACCAGGACAGTTAAAACTTTCCCGATTCTTCCACGTACACTGATTGTCAATGGGTCGGCACCATTGGCAATAAATTCTCCATTTTCATCTACAACGGTAATTGTTTTCGCTCCTGAACAGGTAGAGCTTGCATCAACGATCAGCTCACTTCCAATGTTTACCTCACCAGTGGCCCCAACACTAATGCGAACGGGGGCAGTAGGAGAAATACTCTTACACACCAATTGACACTGGGCTGATACCGCTTGGCTCCAGAACATCAGGACCGGAATCAAGATCGGAATCCATCTCGTCCATCCTCCTAAAATTGGAATGTACGGTGTTCTCTCATTCATGGCACAATGTTTTTGACGGTTTCGAATTAAGAATTTTTATTATTAAAATCCAATACCGTGCCAAAGTGCCTTTTTTGATAAATTTTTATTTTTTTGCAAAAAAAAAAGCCCCCTTCACAACCGAAGGAGGCCATCCCAAAAACCGATTTAAGTATATTCTTGATGCATTTTCAGGGTACCACACAGGGCACACTACAAGCAATGTGATTCAATTGGAAAAGTTAAAAACAGGTATGCAGGAAAGGAATATAGCCTTTTAAGGTTACTCAAACAGTTAGAGGAGGGAACGAACTGCTGAATTATCTTCTACCGTAACGGCTTCCAGGCTTGTTTTGAGGTCCTTTGAACCCAAAGGCCAAAGTTACTTCATGAGAGCCTGTAGAGTATTGTTGCAAATCTTGCATCGATAAGTCAAAGGTGTAGAAAAAGCGGAAGCTCTCCGATATTTCTGAACCAATCAATGCACCGATGGTTTTGAGTGAGCGATAGGACAAGCCCGCGATCAATTTGTTGTCGAGGATACCCGCTTTGAGGTTGATATCGACGTTGAACGGAGTGTCCTTGATTTGGCGCACCATAATCGAAGGCTCCAGACTCAGTTGGTTATTCGACAACTCAAACTTGTGCCCGACTAGAAATACATAGTGTTGAAACAAACTACCTGATCCCTCATTTGTGCCAATGTTGTTCAGTCGCTCTGCAATCAAGTTGGTAAAGCTCAAGCTGGCATAGGTGTTTTCGTAAAACCGACCAAAGAAACCTAAAGAGGCATCAAATTGTTGACGGCCATTCACAGCATTTTCAATGATGTCGTCTCCGGCCTGGTAGATGGGTTCAGGTTCTCCCAATACATTATTGCCCACTGATACCTGGCTGAATTCGGTTGAAAAGCCGATGGCCAGCTTGACGTTTTCATTGACTTTGAAGCGGAACCCTGAATTCAGTCGGGCCCGTACACGGGAAAGGCGCGCAGCACTTTCACCCATCACTGCAAGTCCAAAACCAAAAGTGTTGCCCATTGGGCCATGGTACTGTACCCCTACGTTTTTAGGTGCATCGGGGAAGCCAATCCATTGGCCACGTGCGTTGAACTGAATTTGGTGTGTCTCTTCAAAACCAGCAGCAGCTGGGTTGATGAGAATTGGAGCCAGGTTGTAATGGGTAAAAATGGCTTCATCCTGAGCCCAAAGGAAAGCTGTTGGCAACAGCAACAATATAAGGTGTAACAATTTTTTCATGGTCAAAATCGGTTGATGGTTCATGGAATATTGTTAAGGTGCCGGGGCAAGCATTGGGATACTGCCCCGACACAAAAAGCTTGCTTATTCTTCTCTCAGCAGCGTAATTGATCCTCTTGCCTGTATTTCTTTGCCATCGGCATTCTTGTAATCCAGGATATAGTAATAGGCACCTTCTGGAAGTTTCTCACCACTTTGAGTGGTACCATCCCAGTCATTGTTGTAATTTTCTGCTTGGTACACCAGTTGTCCCCAACGGTTATAGATAAAAATCTTGTTGCCGGGGAATTCTTGAATACAGTTGATCAGGAAGGTCTCGTTCGAACCATCTCCATCCGGAGAGATTACCGAGCGGATATCCATACATGGCAAACGGCGGTCTTTCACTTCGATAGCACTTACATCAGGGGTTGATTTACAACCTCTTGAGTCGGTCACCTGTACGAAGTACTCACCAGGGCAGAGGCTCTTTACAATCGAGTCCCCACTGGTTACTGGTGCATTCCAACGGTAAGTATAGGGCTTAACTCCTCCCTTTGCCAAAGCCAACACCTGGCCATTACAGCCTTCTGTTGCATTGATGCTCTGGATTTGTACAGTAATTGCGCTTGGTTCCTTTATTTCAAAGGATTTGGTCACGTTACAATTGTTCTTGTCGGTAATGGTAATGGCATAGGCACCTTTGGCCAAACCAGTAATCCGGGGAGTACTGCGCCCATTGCTCCAGGCATAGGTAAATTTTCCTCCGGCCAAGCCACCTTCCACCTCCGCAGCAAGTTCACCATCCCGGCTACCGATACAAGAAACGTCGGTAACAAAAGCACTAACATTCAAAGCTTCCGGAGCTTTGAACTCCACTTCTTCCTCAACACTACACCCCAGACCGTCCGTAATCAGTACAGTGTAGATACCTACTCCGGCATTGTTGAGCACTTGAGCCGAGGCAACCAGATTTCCGTTTAAAGACCATTCATAAACATAACCTTGACCGCCGCCATTGGTGCCCGTTGCGCGAGCCGAGCCATCTTTAGCATTGGCACAGCTCACTGCGAAGCCATTAAAGCTTGACAGGATTTGAATGTTGGCGGTCAACTTTGAAGCAGTTGTAACGGTGTATTGTTTTTCCAGGCGCAAGCCGGAGTTCTCTCTGATCACCAAGCGGTATACCCCAGCGGCAACATCTCCCAAATCTTCTGTTTTCGAAATGGTATCCCCTCTGGCGCTCAACCAGGCGTAACGGTAAGGTGCAGCGCCACCTAAAACGGTGATGTTCACACCCCCATTGTCATCATCAGGGCAGCTGGTATTTACAATGGCTGCACTCACGGTGAAGGTTGTCAAAGCAATGGGCTCAAATGATTTGCGGCAACCATTGGCATCGATTACAGAAGGGACAAAGTTACCTTCACATAGGTTGATGATCTGGAAGCCTACATTTGGTGAATTCCAGGACACCTGGTACCCAGGAGTACCCCCAGTTATAGACAATGCAATACTTCCTGTACAGCCAGGGTCTTCTGAATCATGACGAACTGCAAAAGAAGAAATGGCTAATGGATCTGGTTGCTTTACAACAACGGAGCCATCAAATACGGTGTTTCTTGAATCGGTAACTTTATAGGTATAGGTTCCCGCAGCCAGGTTTTTGCGTTCGAAAGCGCCCAGCGTGAGGTTTTCTGGTTGGCCATTGTTGAATGCCAAGGCATAAGGCCCAACCCCGCCCAAAACTTGCAAACGAACTGCTCCGCTAGCTTCACCATTACATTTGTTGCTGGTGATGTCGCTCGTAACTGAAAGTGGAATCGTAACCAATTCTACCTTAAAACAGCCAGTCGAGGTACAACCTGCTAAATCGGTTACTGTTACACAATATTCTCCAACCACTAATCCACTCAAACTACTGGCGGTAGTGTTGTTGCTCCATTTGTAAGTATAACCCGGTTTCCCTCCCGTTACCGTCAGAGAAATTGCGCCATTTGTGCCTCCAGGAACGTTGACGTCAGTGACGGTACGTGCAATTTTTATTTCTGTCAGTACAGGAACCAGTGCACTACCAGTGACCGTGTTGTTTTGACTATCGGTTACTGTTACGGTATAATTACCCGCTGCTACATTGCTGAGGCTCTGGGTAGTCAAATTATTGGCACTCCACTTGTAAGTATAAGGCCCGACACCTCCTGTTGCTTGCAAGCTTACGCCACCATTGGTTTGGCCAAAACAAGCTTCTGTAACGGTCAAGTTTACTTTCAAGCGTTGTACAATTGAGGCACACATTGTAGTTGTACAATTGGTATTGTCGGTTACGCTCACACAATATTGACCAGCTGTTCCCAAATTGCTGATGTCTTCGGTTGTAGCCGCAAAATTATTAGGTCCAGCCCAGCTGAATTTATAAGGAGCTATGCCTCCAGAAATGGCAATGTTTACTGCGCCATTGGTTGCATTTTGGTCAAAATTAACTGGATCAATAGAAGTAATGCGTACACTTTGCTCGGTAGGAATAGTCGCCGATGCCGTAAATGTACAACCCTTCGAATCCGTAACTGTATAGGCATAACTACCTGCGGCTACGTTGCTCAATTGAATGGTGGTCGCATTGTTTGCCCACTTGTAAGTATATGGTGCGGTACCTCCTGTAGCGGTAATTGTAGCTGAACCTGTAGGTGTTCCGTCACACTTGGCAGGCTGGGTAGCAGCACTGGCATTGAGTGCAGCGGCAGGTTGGGCCACTGCCGTTGGATTGGATACGGCCCGACAGCCATTGGCATCGGTTACTGTGAGCGTATAATTACCCGCTGGTACGTTTGTAGGGTTTGCAACTGCTGCGAGGCTTCCGCTCCACGCATAAGTCAACGGAGTGGTTCCCCCAGTAACTGCAGCGGTTAAAGAACCTGTAGCCTGACCGAAGCAATTGGCATCAGTCTTGGTAATGCCCGTAATTGCCAATGCAGCAGTTGGCTGGGTAACATTAAACGTGCCAACTGCGGTAGCACTAGCGGCATCGGTTACCGTCACGCTGTAAGAACCTGCGGCAAGATTGCTCAAATCCTGGGTTGTCGCATTGTTGCTCCATTTGTAGGTATACGGAGCAGTTCCATTGCGAACTTCAATATTGATGGCACCTTTACTTTCTCCAAAGCAAGGAACATTAGTGATTACTGCTGGAGAAACTATGGTAGGCGCATTTGGGTTGCCAATAGAAACTGTACCATCTATCGATGCAGGTATAATTGTCTTTTCGGCAAGATCATAAGCTTCCCGAACTTTAGTTTTATCAATACCAACAATCGAGGACCCGGCAGTGCCTTTGATGGTAAAGCACATCCGCAGAATCACGGCGTTGTCTGGTAAAGTAATTCCGGTGAGCTGACTATCATCCCAAGAAAATGAAATGAATCCAGTGGTGTTGTTTACATTGACGTTCCCTGCGGAAAAGCCCCGTAAAGTAGTATTAAAGTTGTCGTTGGATTTATGCGTAAGAAAAGCTGGATCAAATTTGATGGCAAACTGCATCCCAATGAGGGCCTTAAAATTAGTGGTAGTCAATTCCAGACATACATCCGAATTGGTTGCACCACTTGCACTGCTCACTTTAAAAGTAAGTTCGGTGGTAGCTACTGAAGTGATCGTCACCGTTCCCGCCCCGGTTTGTACACCTGCAGGCAAGTTATTTGAACGAGTAACAGTCAAACCTGTTGTACTGAAATTAACTTGCGAAGTACCTGCTTTTAGTGGCGTAAAACATACGTCAAAGATATTAGAAGTACTAGCCAGAGTTACTCCACCAACTGTTGCAGTGCTCCAGTTGACCTTCAAAGATCCAGCAGTTACTCCACCTGAACCAGGAGGTGTAAAGGAAGCCTGGGTAAGACCCGATAAACTGAGATTGGTTACACTTTTGAACTGTAGTGCAGTAGCATCATAAGTCAGGGTACCCGCGAGTGCCGAAATATTGGTAAAATCTACCACGCTTACCTTAACACATACGTCCTGCCCCACCACTCCTGATTGGCTACTCACATTGAGTTTAACATCCGGTAGGTTAGAAACACTACCGATGGTGATGGTACCTGGTTGCCCAGTGAACGGCAATTGGGTATTGTCTTTGTCAATGGCTTCGGGAGCAGGGCTCGTAGAGAACGTTACATTAGAAGCAACATTTGTGACCTTTCCTTTGAAACAAACCTCAAAGAGCGCAGTCCCGTTTGCCAGGGTTATCCCTGTTACGTTCGGATCACTCCAGGATACCTTGATGCTACCAGGAAGGTTGGTACCTACACCTGGCACACCAAAAGAGGTTTCGGTAAGGCCATTGAGGTTGAAATTTTTAACTGCGGAGTACTCCAATTGAGTTGTATTGTAATTGATGGTGAACTCCAAACCAATCAAGTTGGTAAAGCCACCTGCTACATTCACTTTGATACAAACTTCTTGGTTGGTTGCCGGAACGGTTGCGTCGGTGAGATCAAGGGTGAGTCCGGTTGTTCCTCCGCCACCAGTACCAACTGTGATGGTACCTGACTGACCAGTAAAGGTTACCGGTTGACTGTCTTTGTTAATGATTTCGGAGGTGCCGCCGAAGGTAACTGTTGAAGTAATGTTGTTTAACTTAGGCGTAAAACATACTTCAAAAATGGAAGTTCCATTTGGCACAGTTACACCCGTACTCACATTAGGATCATTCCAGGACAATTTGATCGAGCCCAGTGGAGTTCCACCAACTCCAGGTTTGCTGAAGTTAGCATCCGTCAAGCCGGCCAAGTTTAGATTTTTTACGGAAGCGAAATCCAGTTGAGTAGAATTGTAAGTAATCGTGTATTCGACACTCAACAGATTGGTAAAGTTGGTAACATTTACCTTTTGGCATACCTGCTGGCCAACTGTGCCCGTAGCATCCGTTATATCAAAGGTAGCAGGGCCAGTCGTACCTGATCCACCAGAAACGGTGATGATACCTGTGGTACCGTTTAAGGTTACGGCTTGATTGTCCTTGTTTTGAACCTGTGCCCCCGCAGCAAAAGAAACAGTGGAGGTTATGCCAGCCAGTTTTGTGGTAAAACAAACATCAAAAACCGCTGTGCCATTGGTCAAAGTATTCCCGGTGGTCGGGGTTGTACTCGTCCAATTCATGGCCAGCGTGCCCGGTGTGGAAGAGTTAAAGGACGCAGCGGTCAGGCCAGCCAAATTAAAGTTTTTTACCGAAGCAAAACTGAGCTGCGTTGTATTGTAATTGATAGACAGTTGGGTGCTCTTAATATTGGTAAAGCCAGAAACAGAATTGACCTTTACACACACTTCCTGGTTGACGGCCGGGGCGGTCGCATCTGAGATGTCCAGGGCCAAAATTCCGCCAGATCCGCCACCACCACCACCTGCACCAATAGTAATAACCGCAGGTTGCACAGTGTTGTTTACTGTAACGTTGCTGAGGTTTTTATCCGCTACTTCTTGATATACAAAGCGGATATTGGTTGAGGCATCGAGGTTTGCTGCAGTGAAGCAAATGTCAAATATAGCAGTCCCATCGGCGAGGGTCACCCCTGTGGCCTGGTTATCGATCCAGGACACCCTCAAGGTTCCACTTGGGCTGTTGTTAGTCGACCCGGCGCTTAAACCTGCAAGGTTGAAGTTTTTGGTTTCCTTAAAAGTGAGGCGGGTAGAATCAAATTTGATCAAAAATTGTAGCACAACAATGTCTACGAATCCCGCCACTTTAACTTGTGCGCAAATTTCGCCTCCTTTTTGCACCGTTGCGTTCGCAATGGAAAAGGAGAAACCCATGAGTGACTCGTCAGCTGGGACGATTTCGATGGGTAAATCTTTATCGCCACCTGTTGTAGTTGACGAATTGTTAGAAAATGCTTGAAATGGAGTGAATATGGCCAGTAATATAAAAGCTATTGACCCTATCTTCACCCCACGTAGCAGGTGTGTAATAATCGGTTTCATCTTTCTCGGAATTTGGGATAAAGTGAGTTAATGATTACTGCATAAAAATCACTGGTTGCAAAGTAAATGACGTTCCCTGGTACATGCGGACAAAATAATTGCCCGGGGATGGAAAGACTGATTTTGGCAATAATAACTCTTGTTTACCGGCTAAATAAGAGCGTTTTTCGCTATGGATTACCTTACCCAGAACGTCTACTACCTCAATGTCCAATTTACCTGCATCTTGCAAGGTGAATTCCAGAGTAAGGTTAGCATTGAATGGATTGGGATAAGCCCTGTTGACGCGAAGTTTATTAGGGTCACTAGCAAAGACGGTTGCGCTGGTTTGAGACTTGATAACCACAACGCCGTTGATATAATCTGCATTTATAGTAGAAAAAGTTGTATCGATGATTTCTTTTTCCAAGGTAGGAGATTCAGTAATTCCCACAAATGAAATGGGGCTTTTAGAGCCTGGTTTTCCAATAACCTTAAAATAAATAGAAAAAAGAGTGGTGTTGTCTTTTAAGGTTAGACCAGAAATTCCTTCTTGCCACAAAAATCGAAGCACGCCATTTTTGGTATTCAGGTAGCCAAAATGATCGTTTTTGCTTAAGGGAATCCCAAAGTTGCCAATGGAGTCAAAGCTTATCACAGCCGAGTCCCAGGCAACTGCAAAGGATGCACCGATGATTTTTTTGAAGCCTGCTACTTTGACGTTAGCGACATAGGTTTTGGCGCTACTTGGAAGAGTATCTTTGTTAGCAGAAATACGGGTAAGCGTTTGCGCATTACCCTGGGCTAAGCATAGGAATGTCACTGCCCAGCAAAGGAGTACTTTAATAGTTTGTTTCATATCATGGGATTATATAAGTTCCTAAACGAGAAACTTTAAACCAATGCGAAGGTAATGAAAATTTGAAAAAAAAAGAGAAATTAAAAGAATTATAACAGAAAAGGGCAGTGCAAATGCACTGCCCTCTCCGTTGAGTCGGTAGAGACGCGATTAATCGCGTCTCTACCTCATCCTCCCTCGAATGAATTCGTGGGAATCATAGATTATTCAACAATAATCATCTTCTTGGTAGCAGTGAAATCGTCCGCTTCCAGAGTGTAGTACAACACACCAGTAGCATTCAAATCGCTAGCTTTCAAAGTGATTTGGTTGAAACCTTTAGCATAATCAGCACGAACGCTCTTGATCACACGGCCAGTCACATCGCTAACAGTCAGGGTAGCAGCAGCAGCCTTTGGCAGGTTGAAGCTGATTACTGTTTCTGCATTGAATGGGTTTGGCGTGTTTTGCTTCAGTTCGAAACCTTGAGCAGCTACGTCAGCACCTTTGAACT
>JAAFHQ010000339.1 GCA_013298445.1 Chitinophagales bacterium
CCCGCCGTGATGTTTCCCCAGTTGACGGTGATGAAATTGTCGCGGTCGGCGCGGGAATGTTCATGCCAAAGCCCAGCAGCATGGGAGATTTCGTGGGCAATACTGCCTTGTGAGCAGCTCCCAATTACGATGTCTTGTACCCCTCCTTGCCGGCCTACATAAGAAGCGCAGCCAGATCCCGACACAAAACGAATGTAATCGCCTTGGTTGGTACGGGGCACCAAACAGATGTTGGTCATGCTGTTGACGTGATTGATCGCCCAGTTGATGGCGGCAGTTTGGGGGTGGCCCGGGGTGATGTAATAGGGGATCACCGAGTTTGGCCAGCGGTACTGAGCACCGTCGATGGCCACTGCATTGTCCCCTTCAAAACTTACCAGTGGCCCCAGGATGATGTCGCCTTCGGTGACCACCAAATTGTTGTATACATCTACTTTGAGGCTTTGGGCGACTCTGGCGAAAGGAAGTTTAATCGACAGTTGGCGTTGGGTAGGGGTAATGTTCGTCGCATACTGTTCTTGTGCGGAGAGGGTAGTGGTGTTGCTCAAAAAAACCAGTAGCATCAGGCAGCTGGAAAGGACAGGTAGTGTTTTGAAAGTCGGTTTTTGGGTCAATGAAATCAAGAGTTGATTCCAAATCCCGGCTAAAGGTGTTTTCATGTCGAAGAGGTTTTAGCATCGTAGCAATATTGCTAGTGACACAATTAAGTGTTGATGCAAAACCCCTTCGTTCCAGATTTCAATCCTTTTTTTTAACGTTTACAGCTCACCATTGAACTCCCGATAGATTACGGCCAATAACACTTGACCTACTGCCCGGAGGGTATAACGATCAATTTTGTCGATGGTATCCCCATCAGTATGCCAATGCGACACAAAACCTGTTTTGCTGTCTGCGGGTTTGTTGATGATGTCGATCATCTTGATGCCCGCAAGGTAATTGACGTACACGTGATCATCGGTAATGCCGCCAGTCGATTCTTCTACAAAGTATTGACCGTAACCCATTTCTTTGGCCAGGCCCCATACTTTTTGCAAAACATCACTTGCTTTCTCGTAAGACACATCGTCAAACCCAAAACGGGCGGCAGGCGCACCTACCATATCGAGCAGGATGCCGTATTCAGGGCGGGTTTCGCCTTTATAATGCAGGTTTTTGGCCCAGTATTGGGAACCCAGGCACCAGGTATCCGATTTGGCGTTTTCACCACCGTCGCCATAATCTTCTGCATCAAAAAAGACAATGTCGACACCAATGTCTACTGGGTTGGCTTGCAGTTGGCGGGCTACTTCAAGCAGAATACCCACCCCACTACCACCATCGTCAGCACCCATTACAGGTTTGGTTTTGTCGCCAGTTGCTATAGGTGAATCGGCAAAGGGGCGTGAATCCCAGTGTGCCGCCAACAAAATCCGCCGACTGAGTTCGGGGCGGTACTGTCCAATGATGTTGGTACTATTCAGTTTTTTGCCATCAAAAGCAGTTGGTGTGAAATTTTGCTCAATCACTTCCAGTCCATAGCCTTTTAGTTTGGCAGAAAGCCAGTTTTTACAAGCCTGGTGAGCTGCTGAATTGGGCACTCGTGGGCCAAATTCAGTTTGTTCGCTGACATACTGGAAAGCCGAATCGCGGTTAAAAGCAGGCACTTTTACCGTCACGGCGGGTTTGTCATCAACGACTTCTGGCTGACCTTTTCCATTTTTACATGAAGTGAAACTCAGGGTCAGGATACAGACCAACCCAGCCCACAGGGCCAGTTTATTTCTCATGTTTCTCGTATTTCTCATGTTTTTCTTCTTTATCTTCCTTACCGGCTACAACAATGACAATTTCCCCTTTGATTTTTTCGGGGTGCTGTTGAAAAAACGCAACAAGTGACGCCAAAGTACCTCGATGCGCCTCTTCGAATAATTTGCTCAGTTCGCGCACCACACAGGCGCTGCGCTCAGGGCCACAAAATTCCAACAATTGCTCCAGCGCTTTGACCAAACGATGGGGCGATTCGTACAGGGCAAAGGTTTGGGGTAAAGACGCCAGGTATTGCGCTCGGGTTTGTCGGCCTTTTTTATGGGGTAAAAAACCTTCAAAATGAAAACGATCACAGGGCAATCCCGATAAAACCAGGGCCGGTATCAGCGCGGTTGCACCGGGCAAACATTCTACCCGAATCCCTTGCTTTACACATTCTCGTACCAGCAAAAAACCTGGGTCAGAAATACCGGGGGTACCCGCATCTGAGATCAGAGCCAGCTTTTTACCCGCCAAAAATTCGCGCATTACCCCAGTTACCGCTGCATGCTCATTGTGGGCGTGATGGGCCCAAAGGGGAGTTTCAATGCCGTAATGATCGAGCAACTTGCGCGAAGTACGGGTATCTTCCGCCAGGATGATGTCCACCTCCTTGAGCACCCTAATGGCGCGCAAAGTGATGTCTTCAAGGTTGCCGATGGGCGTTGGAACGAGGTAGAGCATGGATAATGGTTGCAAATAGGAGTCATCCCGAGTTGCTCATTTTGTTTGTGATACCTCGGGATGATTCCTATTTATTCTATTGCGGTTAGTTCAAAAGTGAAATTCTCCATAATCAAATTGGCCAGCAATTTGCGGCAAGCGTTGTCTACCGTTTCACGGGCTTCCTCCTCTGTCTCTGCCTCCAGGGTAAGGGTGATGTGTTTGCCAATGCGCACATCTTCCACACTGTGAATATCCAGGCTTTTTAAATTGTGTGACACCGCTTTACCTTGGGGGTCCAGCAATTCTTTATGGGGCATAATGTCAATTTCTGCAACAAATTTCATGGCAATGATTTACGCTTAAAAAAATGGATGAAAATTGAAAAAAGGATGTACAAGGACACCACTATTGCTAAGCCAGCAATTTGCCAAAACAGCAAAATGGCGACTGCAATCGCCGCAAAGATAATTCTTATCTCATTCCCTGTCCATTGTAAGGATTTGAATTTAAAACTAAACATGGGAATTTCTACAACCATTAGTGCCGAAAAGAGCGCTGTAATTACATAGTACCAGACTGGATGGGCAAAATGTAAAAAAGAACCCGGAGAAAGGTATGCGGCCAACAAGCCAACCATGAACAAGGTACAACCCGGGGTGGGCAAGCCCAAAAAACCATCGCTTTGCCGCTCATCCAGGTTGAATTTGCCCAAACGTAAGGCAGCAAAAAGGGTGAGGATAAAAGCAGGGAGCGCCCTGATTTCCAGGTCATCTGGCCATTGTCCCTGCCAGGCCGCCGCTATCAGGCCATACAAAATGATTCCAGGTACCAACCCAAAAGAAACCATATCGGCCAGCGAATCCAGTTGTTTGCCCAATTCAGAATGCACATTCAATAGGCGTGCAACCATTCCGTCTAATAAATCAGCTAATGCACCCAATGCGACCAACCCGATGGCCCATTCCAAACGTCCGTATAACAAACAAAGGCTCGCACATGCGCCGCAAAAAAGATTCAATAAAGTGATGGCATTGGGCAAGTGGCGACGCATTTGTGTTTTTTTTGTCATTCAAAGCACAAAAATATCATCCTCTTTCCAAATGGAATGATATAAATCGGGCTTAATGGCGTTATTTGTAGTAACTCCTGCAAAATTTTTAAATTAGGAGCTTGTTTTAAAGCCAAACTTTGAGAGGCCAAACCAATTCGGCTATGAGAAAAATATTTATGCTTTTGTTGTGCACCCTTGCACTGTACGGACTTCGTGCCCAGGCTCCGGTAAACGATAATTGTGCCAGCCCTTTTGTACTGGATACCGTCAATGGATGGTGTTCGCGTACTGCACAATTCACTACAATTGGGGCTACCCCGACTGTGGGTTTAGCCGTACCTCGTTGTACTCCTTCTTCTACTACACCCAACGACGTTTGGTTTGCATTTGATGCCATCGGAACGGATTTGAGCATTAGTGTTTCGGGAGCGACCCGCATCAATGCTGGGGGAACGCTCCGGGCACCTCAATTTACGGTTTATACCGGGAGTTGCGGCAATTTGACCGAAATCAATGCCTGTATTTCTGATGCGAGCAACCGCAACAGTGTACAAATTCTTACTTCCAGGATTATTGTAGGGCAGCGCTATTACATTCGGGTGAGTTCAAGAACCAACAGCAATGGTACTTTTCAATTGTGCATCAACAGCTTCAATGCTACTCAGGTGCCCAGTAGTGACTGCCCAACTGGGAATATTCTTTGCGACAAAAGAGCCATTACGGTTCCCTTTGTGCAAGGGGAAGGCAAGGATCCTGGCGAAATTAATGGAGTATGTGGTCGTTTGGGGTGTGACCCTAGTGAATCGCAGTCTAACTGGTTCAAATGGACTTGTGATGCTCCAGGTACCCTCGCATTTAGCATCAATCCTTTGAATCCAGACGATGACATTGATTTTGTGGTTTTTGAACTTCCTAGTGGAGTAAATGACTGTTCGGGCAAGCGGGCCATTCGTTGTATGTCGGCGGGAGAAAATGTAGGCCAGGCCTTAAATACCTGGATCAATTGTACAGGAGCTACCGGTTTAAGGATTGGTGAAAACGGGACCGTTGAATATTGCGGATGCGATGCGGGTTACAACAATTTCATCTCCGCCATCGACATGCAAAGAGGGCGTGCTTATGCTTTGGTCGTCAACAACTTCAGTCAATCTGGCGCAGGATACACCATTAGTTTTACGGGTAGTGGCACCTTTGTGGGCCCCAAAGCAGATTTTAATGTAGACTCAAGCCCTGCTTGTATCGGCCAGGAAGTTAGCTTCACGGATGCCTCCAGTTTTAACGGAGGATTGACCAAATGGGATTGGTTTTTTGGCCCCACCTCAGATCAGAGCGCAGTAGTTAGTGGCAAAGGCCCTCATAAAGTCTCATTCAACCGCCCAGGCAGAAAGAACATCGTGCTCAATGTAACCAGTACTGATGGTTGCCAGGTGACTCAAGTGAAAGAAATTCAGGTTGAATGTTGCAAAGATCATTTTACCCTCAATGGGCAAACCCGGGATGAAAATTGTCCCAATACGAATAATGGCTCCATAGACGTAGGAGTAACGAATAACTACGGACCCTACAACTACATCTGGAACAATGGTTCCAAGGCCGAAGACCTGCAAAACCTTCCACCAGGCACCTACTCCATCAACATCACCGATCAAGCTACTTGTGATACAACCCTGACCTTCACGGTCAAAGGCCCAGCTCCCTTTGCGCTGAGCGCGCAAGACAAAGAAGCAACCTGTAATGGTGGCCGAGACGGTGAATTAAGTGTTCAACTCACAGGAGGAACTGGCCCTTATCAGTACAGCTGGAACAATGGCCCCTTGATCTCCGATCCCTTTTTGCGCAATGTGGCTGCTGGTGATTATACGCTGCGGTGGCGAGACCGGAATGGTTGTGAAAAAGACACCTTGCTTAAAGTCCGGGAAATTACCTTGCGGCTGGACCCCACCATTGATGCAGTTACCCGACCGACCTGCTTTGGATCGCCCAATGGTTCCATTGTGGTGCGCTTGGGCAATGGACAAGGACCTTATCAATACAATTGGAACGACGGACTAGGTTTCCGAGGGGCCAATTCATTGCTCAACATTCGAGCGGGGACTTATAAGGTATCCGTACAAGATCAGAACCTATGCAAGGGTGAGTTCAATTTTTCTGTAGCGGATTTTCCACGCCTGGTGCTTCAAATGAACAGCAGTGATCCGAGTTGTTTTGGGGCTAAAGATGGGGCTGTCGATATTTTGGGTAGTGGAGGTACCGGCACCTATACCTACCTCTGGGACAATGGGTCCATTGCTCCTTTCCGCTCTGATTTACCCGCAGGCACCTATCGGGTCACCCTGACCGACTCCAATGGATGTAATCGAGATACATTGGCAAGACTGGTTGATCCACCTTTGTTGCTTATTGGTGATGTACAACCTGTAGATGTCATCTGCTTCGGCGATGCAACAGGCATCATCAGTTTACTCGGTGCAGGAGGGCGACCACCGTATAAGTATGGCATCAATGGTGGTAATTTTCAAAGCGACAACCGTTTTATCGGGTTAAGAGCGGGAACTTATACTGTTGCGGTTGAAGATGCTGGTGGCTGTACGGCCTCGCAGGAAGTGAGCATCAAAGAACCACCACAATTGTTGGTTGATGCAGGTTTGGATACTTCTATTTCACTGGGGCAAAAGATTACCCTTTTGGCGATCCCGAATAATCCATCGGTCAATTTTCAATGGTCACCAGCCGACCTGGTCACCTGCTCTACCTGTCAAACGACACTGGCGGGCCCCTTACGCACGGTGCGCTTTCAGATTGAAGTAACCGACGCCACCGGCTGTAAAGCCATCGATCAATTGTTGGTTACGGTGGTCAAAAACCGCCCGATTTATATTCCGAATGGATTTACGCCCGATTTGGACGGTAAAAATGACTTTTTCACCCTTTACGGAGGACCCGCAGCCCGGCGAATTCGACGGCTCCAGATTTATGATCGCTGGGGAGAACAAATGTTTGATACCAAAGACATTCCGCTTGGCCAGGAGCCCCTGGGCTGGAATGGCACTTATCGCAATCAATTGATGCCTTCAGGGGTGTACGTATATGTCGCAGAAGTGGAGTTTATAGATGATGAGGTGCTGGTGTTTAAGGGCGATGTGACCTTGGTGCGGTAAGGGTAAAT